>CATJPU010000106.1 GCA_949742505.1 uncultured Lachnospiraceae bacterium
CTTCCCCTGCAGAGAAGTCATAATCGTGAGTATTGCGCCCATATATGGAACTGAGAGCTTCACCCTGCCTATATAAAAATCATAGTCTACAGGCATGGGGTCTTCGCTGTCATTGGCATCCCCTTTGGTCCGGAAATTACCGGAAACCACATTATTTTTCACAACTCTGTGTGTAATAATACTATTATCATCCGGAAAATCGTATCCGGAGGCGCCCCCTGATACATGCCCCTTATCCGACACAGTATCCTCCGCAGCATCCATCAACGCATCGGATGGACGAACTTCGGGTATGCTGTAGAAAGCGATAATATCGTCTTCCTGCACATCTTCCGGCAAGTCCTCATGAATGTAAATCAGACTTCCCACCTTCAGCGCCGGCTCCATGCTCCCGCTGATAACGTTATACATATGCCAGCCGAATATTCCCGGCAATACCAGGGTGGAACACAGAAGGATGACCGCCAGAATCAACAATGTTCCCGTAATGCGGCAGACCGCCGCAATTTTCCCGCCGGTCCCCTTCTGCGCTTCTCTTCTCCGAACGTTTCTGCCTTCTGTAATCCTGCTCTGGGCTCCTCTATTCTCTCCACCCATAAGCATTACTCGTCATCACGTATATTTTCAAGCAATTCTTCCGGAGAAACGGAAGCTTTGCGTCGTTTCTTCAGATAAACAGCCGTCACACAAAGTCCTGCTGCGGCTGCCGCCCCAATAGCGATATAGATAGGAAGGTAACTCATCCTTGTACCCGGACGTTCCGTTTCATCCAGGCTCTTATTCGCCAGCGGCGTATCCTCATCGTCCAAATCTACCAAATCCTGCGGTACCTCTTCATCCGGTACTTCTACTCCTTCTTCGCCGCCCTCTTCAGCAGCTGCAGGAGCGGCTTCTGCCGCTGTCGGACCGCCTTCGGCTGCCGCTCCCGGAGCAGCAGGCGTACCCGGTGTGGCCGTCGCAGTCCCGGTCTCCGTTACCGGCGCCGGCGCCTCGCCCGGCGTATACCGGAAATCAAACACATTCTCCTCTGTATTCGCCGACAGGGTCTTCACCAGATTATATGCCTGGGGCACATAGCCTTCCACATACCGGGCTGATACAAACTGGCGCTCTCCGATATTCCCGTAATAAGTATCGCTTTCTAAGAGCGCGTTGCCGTCCGCGTCCAGATAATTTACCGTATAAGCCGCCATATCTCCGCTGACGCCGTATCCGATTACGAAATCCCGGTCCCCGTCAACGCGAAAATTCGAGGCGGTATTTCCTTCTTCATCGGTATCTCTTCCCGCAATCTTCACTCCCTTCACGTAGTATCTCTCATCCACTGCCCGGGCCGCGTCTCCTGCCGAGATATACACCACATCGTCATACTGCAGCCCTGCAATCTCCACACAGTCTCCGTTATAGTCCACGCTTGCGTTGCCGGAAGATACCACGTTCACACCTTCGCCTGTAAGAATCCCAACGTCCTTATTTCCCGCAAACAAACGAACGGTATAGGTATAAGGTTCCACATCAGATGCAAATACAGTCTGACCGGCTGTCAGAATCATCATTAACAGAATCAGAAGGCTTATTCGAATCTTTTCTGAATATTTCATTCTATCTCATCCTCCTTTTTCCTGTCCTTCTTCTCTCTGGCTCATCCGCCATAACCGCCGCTTCCTCCCGTTCGCCGCGCAGCCGCGTAATCGCGGTTATCAGCAACGCAAGCCCCGCCGCAAGCGTCAGAAGGCTGTACAGCAGAATCCTCGACTGGTCCCCGGTTCTTACCGGTCTTCCCGAAGCGCTTCCGCTGCCGTCGTCAACCACCTCGGTAGCAAAATCCATCTGCAGCCTTGCCAGCGTATTCTGATACTTATTCACGCTCGTCTCAGGCTCCAGCCTTACTTTCAGTTTAATCACTCCCGTATCGTTCCGGCCCATCCGGTCCAGATAGAAGTAATCGTCCAGCGTAGTGGTGGCTCCGTGAAGCCCCACGCCGTTATACCTTCCCTCTCCTCCGAAATTCTCGCTGGAATACAGGGTCGTAAGCTCTCCCGCTCCGTCCGTATAGGTCAGCAGATAATCGTAAGCGCCTCCTGTGATATTGCCCGCGTCCTCCAGCGCTTCCAACACCTGGTTACGCATATACCAGTCCGCCTTGCCGTCAAAATCACTTTTCAGCGTAATCGTCAGCTCGATGGAATCTCCCGGCTGCAGGCCGCCGATCTGATCGTCTATCTTGGCGGTAGAGAAATTACTGTTCATCCGCTTCCCGTCAAACCTCACTTCCCAGCCGGATTCCCCCTGTCTGTCTTCCGCAAAGGCTGTCTGAGAGAAAGCAAGAACCAGAATCAGCAAAAGACTTAACATATTTATTCTTTTCTTCATTCTCTTATCCCCCCCTTACAGAATCCCAAGGGCCGATGCGTCAATCCCCCACGCGCTCTGAATTGCGTCCTGCGCGTTATGGGTCTGTACCGCGTCCACCTCAACATTTACATGGAACTCTACGCCGTCATATTTGTAAACCGTCTCGATGATACCATTTCCCTTATCTACTGTAGTAAATTCTGCCGCAACATCTTTGTCAATGGCAATCGTATCGGCAAATTCCACTTCTCCTCCTACCGGAACCGAACCCTTGTGGTACAGTACCGTACACTCCCTGTCGGAAGTATCGCCGTCCGGATTCACCCACTCGCCCTCATGGGTCAGGTTCAGCTTAATCAGCCCCGGAGACAAGGTATTTAACTTCTTGTCGCTGTCCGCTTCCGTCCAGTATTTGTAAATCCTTACCCGGACATACTCGTCAATCTCTCCGGTATTCCGGACAGCCAGCTTCTCCTCGTACTTCTTATTCAGAGCAAGCTTCTCGCCCTCGCCCAGCATATTTGACAGCAAAGGAGAACTCTCTGTCTTCCAGTCGTCTCCGTCATAGTCCCGCTTGCTGACAATATTTCCATTCTCCGCTAAGCTAACGCCAATCTGCGACACCTTAACCTCCGCCGTATAATTCTCACTGTAATACGTCAGCGCCGCTCTCGTACTTCCCACCGCGCTTCCCAGAAGCAATATCACCGCCAGCGCCAGCAGCAGATACGTTACTCTTCTCTCCTTCCTCATCAGTTAACAGCCTCCCTTCCCGCGTTCCAGTCCGCGGAAGGCCTTCCCTCGTCATCATAGACCACAGGAGTACACTCCTGAACTACCACAACATTGAAGTCGTCTCTGTCATAGCCTTCCGGTACGTCAATCTCTACATTCAGCACTTCCGTCATAGGTCCCGTCTCTTCATCCGGGCTCTTTCCTTCCAGAATCGGGCCGTAATACCAGTAGCCGTCGTCGCCTTCGCTCCAGTTGCTTTCCCCTTCTGCCTGACTGAAGCGGATGATGCTGCCGCTAAAGACTCCCACCCGGACAAAACAGGGATTCTCCGAAGTATTTTCCACCATAATCTGCTTCGTCATATTCACCACCGGATCCTCGTGAATCAGCGTTGAAGTTCCGAGGCTCACCGTACCGCCGCCGGCCGACGACACATAGGTAGTAAAATACGCCATAGCGTCCCCCACATGCAGCGCCGCCGTCATTCCCAGAGCCGCAGCGGACAATGCAATTATTTTTCTATACCTTTTCTTAACCTTCATTCCTGTCTGCGCTCCTTCCTATCTCTGCGTCCAAATCCATACGTCTTCGTCATTCTCATCTTTTTCAAAATGGTTCACCACGCCGTTTCCGCTCCGGTTCCCCCCGTCATAATCATTGGTAAATGAAACGCTCGCCGTAGCTCCGTCATTTACGCCCTGCCGGATTCCTTCCTCAGACACGATAACCGCCGTCTTGCCGTCGGCGTCCGTTAACTGGTAACTCGCGCCGCTGTATACCTCGGTAACCATCACTGCCATGCCCGCAGGAATATTTTCCAGCACTGCCTCCCCGGTCATTCCGTCCAACACTGCGCTAATCACATTGCTGTATAAATTCCCGCTTCTATCCGTACCCTCCACCTGAAATACACAGGTTACCGGGCCAAGGGACGCGTTATAAGTTTCCAGATTCTTAACAATCCGAAGGCTCCCTGTCTGCGGAACAGCCTCCGCCTTCAGGCCGATTTCCGTCTCATAATTCCATTCATCGCTTCCGGCTCCGGTCAGCGTATATTCGCTGGAGGGCAGGGCCGTCAGATACGGCTCAAAAGTATACTGAACAGAATAATCATCATTGTAAACTTCCCCCGGCGCTACCAGATACATTCCCACTGAGAGGCCTTCCATCGTAACCGGTCTGGCCGAAACCTCCCCGCCAGGCGCAGGCTCCATCACCAACTGAACCTCTCCGGCCGGCTCCGCGTCTTCCGAAAGAGCGCTCTCCGCCTCGTCTGCCAGCGCCTTCCACTCTTCCGCCGTAACGCTGCCGTCCTGATTCCGGTCCGGTTCATTCACATCCGGGAACCCATCCAGCGATGTAAATCTTCCCGAAGCGTCCACATCCGCCACCTGATACAGCCTCACCGGAATGGTTACGCCCGCAGTTTCTTCCTCTACCACACTGTTATTTGCCGAAATAGTAATGCTGCAATCCTTTTTATTCAGGTCAATTCCATTGGCGGCCTGGGTCTGGATGTAGCCCATTCCAGATAATCCGAGGCAAACCGCCAGCGCCGCCGCATACCTTTGTTTTGTTCTTCTGCCTATCTTCAACTCTTTCCCTCCTCACAATGCTCTGTAACCTTCTGTTTCCTACTGCTCTTCTTCGATAACCGGCGCATAATCAGAATGATCAGCGCTGTTACTCCAATCCCGAGCAGCAGATATAACATATAATAGTTCTGAATCGCCTGCACCATCGAATCCGTCGGTGTGGACTCCAATTCCCCGTCATAGGGAACCCGGCGTCCCCGCACCAGAAGCCTGTGGCTGTTCACTCCGTACGGCGTACAGGTAAATAACGTCACATAGTCCTGGCCTTCTTCTACCTTCAGGGCCTCTTCTAATGCATCGTAATCATCCTTGTCTATCATGGGCAATATCCGTTCTACTTCATAAGCCATATCTTCATCCAAAATATGCAGGTAGAACCGGTCCCCATTTTTCAACTGGTCAATATCGGTAAATAGCTTCGCGCTCGGCAGTCCCCTGTGAGCCGACAGAACCGAATGATTCCCTTCTCCTCCCACCGGAAGCTTGGTGCCGTTCAGATGCCCCACTCCGGTTTGAAGCACGTCTTCATCCGTCCCATGGTAAATGGACAGCTTAATGTTAATCTTCGGTATGGTGATATATCCCATAATCCCGTCGCCGCCCGCATTGAGTACCTTCCAATACCCGGTACTGCGGATATCATCCGCTTCATCTATGCCGAACACATCGCTCATAATACTGTTTTTATCAAATGACTGGTTATAACTCCTGGCCGCCGCCCATGCTTCGGTAAAATCCTCCTCCGTCATCTCGCTGATTACCTTATCATAGCTGGAAATCAGCCTTGACTGCCGGTATGTATTCCACTGATTTGCAATGGTGGGATAAGCCAGAACCCCAAATCCAACCAGAAACAGCAGTCCAAATAGAAATGTGGAAATCTTTCTCTTCATACCTACTCTCCCCCGGAGCCTCCCGCATCTTCCTCCGGCGCCCCGCACGCGTCTGCGTGAGTTCCATTTATTCGGGTTTTCTCTGATATCTCTATCGTCTCAGCGGCTGTCTCCTTAATCCGCTCTGTTATCACTGCCTTCGATGTTCTGCGCTCTAATTTCCGCTCCCTTTTATATAGGAAGAAACTAAATCCGGCCGTGATCAGAAGCCCCACAATTACCCAGAACAGATAGCTGGTATGCAGGCTGATATTGCTGAGCGGAACTTTCTCATCGTTCACTTCTTCCGGTACGTAGGGCACCCGGTGTCCCCGCACCAGAAGCCTGTGACTGTTCACCCCATACGGCGTACAGGTCAGAAGCGTAACCAAATCCATCCCCGGCTCCACCGCCAGCGCGTCAGTCTCCTCCGGCTCAATCACCGTAATCTCATCTACTTCATAGCACAGTGTGTCGTCTAAGATATGGAGCAGAAAATGGTCCCCCATCTTCATCTTATCCAAATCGGTAAATAACGCCGCGCTCGGAAGGCCTCTGTGAGCCGAAATAACCGCATGGGTATTCTCCCCGCCCACCGGAAGGGAACTTCCTTCCAGATGGCCCGCGGCCCGCTCCAGCACATCCTCGTTGGTAGTGTGAAAAATCGGAAGAGTAATCCGAATCTTCGGAATCTCCACCGTCCCCATAATGCTGTTATCCCCGATATTTAACGCAGACATATATGCGTCATCCTCATCCGACGCTTCCGCTATAGCGAAAGAATCCGGAAGGATGCTGGGAAGCAGCGCCTCATTATAATCGATTGCCTGTTCCCACTCTGCCTCATAATCAATCAGGCCCGCCGCCTCTTTCTCTGCCACTGTACTATCGTAACTGCTAATCAGCCTCTTCTGCCTGTAATTATTCCACTGATTCGCGGTAAATGGATACAGCAGCAAGGACAACCCGGCTAAAAATAGAATTGGAATCATTAATTTGCTTATAATCTTTTTCATCCAGACTCTCCTTGCTGTTGTAAATCTTATGTGTGTCTTATTGCTTCGGGGCGCTAAGCGCCCCGAAGAGAATCAGACATATCGAAAAACAATGCATCAAGCTTGCCGCTTACGTATGCACGCCTTCTCTCATGTACTTGTTAATATAGGCTGAACGCCTGATTATTTTGCAGATTTTCTGCGGCTTGCGAAGAACAGAGCTGCCGCGATAACCATGATTGCACATCCGCCGATGGTGAAGATTGTGGTACCGATGCCACCGGTTGATGGAAGGCTGGAAAGAGTATCATCGTGGAAGTTCAGTCCATCATTGAAGCCTACATTGTCATACTGTGATGTAGCTGCATATGTTGTAGTCTTCACTCCATTTTCTGTTACTGTAGTGCCTGCGTCTACTGCAGCACCTGTCAGTTGATAAGCCTTATCTTGAAGAGCATATCCTTCCGGCGCCTTTGTCTCTTTTACATAATATGTCTTATCTGTTGCAGAAGCTAATCCAGTAAATTTTGCCACGCCATCAACTGTTGGCACCGGCGAACCAACTGCTGTTACCTTTATGTCTTTTCCATTAACATCTTTTACAGTCACACTACCCTGTTCATCTGCCACATAAAGCTGAAATTCCGCTTCAGAAGTTGTAATTACATCACCACCTGCATTTGTTTTAGAAACCTCAACATCAAATGAAGGAATAATTACCTTCGATTCGGTCTCATCTTTATCGCCCGGGTCTGTAGAATCTTTATCCTGCTTAATCTCGGATTTAACAGTATTCTCCAATCCCTGTGTATTAGATACACCAGTTGCCTGAACTTCATACGTGATTGTTACTTCATTACCTGCCAGAGATACATTGTACTCATCCATATCTAAAGTAATCGTTAAAGTATTTGTATTTGCATAACCTTCCGTAACTTTAAAACCTGCACCGCCACTAATTACCGGAGCCGTATTAGTAAAAACACCTCCTGTTAATGTATCTGTAATGGTAAAACTTTTATCCTCAAGATTTTCTGCAAAAAATGGATAGTTAACGGTAACTGTATATTTCATTACATCACCATTTGCAACAGATGTCTTAGTTTCATCAGCTGCCAAAGCCTTTGATACCTGATTTGTAGCACCCTTAGCTACTACATTTGCTGTTGTCTGATTAACCCCAACATACGCAAGCATCCAGCTATATACTACATTATTTGTTGTATTTGCCTTGATTGCATACAATCCAGGTGCCCCTACAGTAAAGCTAACCTCTCCCTTTGCATCAGCAAGATCTGCGCTCTGTGTAGCTGTGAGATTAGAAAAGTCTAAATTAGTCAAACTCTCATTAATTGTTTTAGTTGATGCGTTTGTATCAGGAGTGGCTATTCCATTTAACTGGTCAGCGGTCATGCCAATTCCAGCATCTTTAGCTGCCTGTGTCAGTTCCCAGTCTTTTCCTGTACTTTTATCATCATCCTGTTGAACAATCTGCACATAGCTTACGTTTGTGCCTACTTCAAGTCCAGTGACTTTAATTGTGTAATCTGCCGCAAACGTTGTCATACTCATCCCGAGTACCATTGCCAGTGTCAATAACACTGCAAATACTTTTTTAAGTTTCTTCATATTATCTCTCCTTTTCCTATTTATGGTTTTACCATATTTGTTTTGTGTGCGTGTGGCACACAGGTTACATTTTTCGTGCTCGTCACGCACTCATTTTGCGGTACGAGAACCGCCAAAAAGTTTCTTCATACTTCTAACCTTTCAGCACCTCCCTGCACCTTTTTTTATATGTTATCAGCGCTGCGCCTGCCATCAGCAGGATGCCGCCGAACATATACCAGTAGATACCGGAACCGCCGGATTCTGGGAGTGAATACAATGCGGTATTTCCAATATAGAATACAATCCCATCTGTCTTATCCTCCTCTATATTGGGCTGGGTTCCGCTTATATTTGGAATACCATTCAAAAATTCTATCTTCCAGTCTGTTTTACTAAGCGAGTACCCTTCCGGGGCCTTTGTTTCGACAATTGTATATTCTCCATTCAATTGCTTTTTATAAGACTCCCAAGTGGGCTCTGTCTGATTATCTGATTCATTTTTTACACTCTCAGACAGCGTCCAGACAATATCACCACTGTCCTCCGATATTCCTGTTGCAATCACTTTTGAAGTAAGCAAGCCCCCTTCTCTGATTTCAAACTCAGCCCCTGCGAGTCTGGTATCTTTTGTCGTATCGCTTGAGCTGTATTTCACCATCTTCCAGTCTCGCATTTCATCATTATCCAAGGCATTCGTAATCGTATATGCTTCATCCTTCTCTCTGTCCGAATCTGTGACTGCCGTCCCTAATGCTCCTGTTTCTTCCGTTTCTTCAGATTCTTGAGGCTTATACAAGTTCCCCTCTAATGTTTCTTTTACTTCCCATGTAATAAAGGAGTTCTTGTAGTACACCGGAACATTATCCCATTCGCATCCCCAGTTTCCAGCTTGAGTAACTGTCTTATTTAACAATGCATTCAGATTCTCATATGGTTTCCCTGTTCCTATCGAATCTTTAAATAATTCCTCCAACTCTTCCTTCGTCAAGTCGCGAACGGTCCCATTAGAATCAGTTATTCGGCCCGCCAGGCTCACTGATAAACGCTCCGGTCTTGTGTCATACGCGTTATTGAAATCTTCCCACACTTTCGTAAAACTTATCTTTTTCGTTTTTACGTCTTCCTGAACGTAACGATTCGTATAAGCCACTGTGAGGCTTTGTTTTCTCGCAACCGCTGCACTATTAGACTGCTTACTTTTTATTTCTTCAGAATCATTTTCATCAGTTCCATCCCCGCTCAAAGTCGTCTCACTTGTGTCTGTCACCGTATATCCATCTATTTTTTGATTCTTTTCAATTACAGAAACCGTATATGTTCCATCCCCAATCAAATTATTGAGATAGTCATAATAACCTGTATAAGAATCATCCTTATCTTTATACCATGTCAATTGATTGGCATTTAAAATCACTGTATCTCCAGTCAGTAAGCTACTGCCATCCACTTTAACAGATGTATTATTGGAATCTTTCACTGTAATCTCAAATTGTAAATTGTCTATTACCTTCTTTAATGCCGTCTCCTCTTTCGCAGCAGAACCCAGACCGATTATCGTCTTTTCAACTCTTAAATTGAAGGTATCCTTTGTTGGCTCCGGAAGGTTCTGGCCGAAAGAAATATTATCTACATAATTCCCCTGTGTCCTGACTCCCTCCTGGGCGGCAACAAAGAAAAATCTTGTCATACCAGTTTGAGGTATATACGAATCCTTATGTCTTTGCCATTCACCCACTCTTGCTGTATAGTCCTGGATATATACATTATTCGCTTCTTTAAAAGCAGCATCCTGACTCATTAACTCTTCTACTTCTTTATTTGTATCTATAGGATTACCATCACCCCTCAATCCATTTTCCGCAAGCTTCGTAGGCACTATAACAACATACAATTGATCATTTCCGTTGTAATTTGAATTTTGCCGCCCTCTGTGAGAGAAGGAATACTCCAAAGGGATACCCGCCTTTGTCAATACATCCTGATACAGTGCCCCATTTCCCTCCGTATTGATCTCTGCATATTGTAATCCTTCATCAGCATAAATCAGATAGGTTTCTCCATAATATGGATCTACAGTACCTTCAGCAGATGGACGAACTATCTCAATACACTCAGCACCTTTGCCTCCTTCACCTCCTTGTGTATCTGTTGTGCTCCACCCTCGCACATCCCTCATGCCTACTTGCTGATAACCTTTCTCGTTTGTTATAATCGGATCTTCAAAACTTCCATTTTGAATTTCACCATAATACGGAACAGAATATACCTCTGATTCTGCCAGAACTTCAACCGTTCCATCCTCCTTTGTCTTCCGCAATATAACCTGATATTGCACTGTCCTCTGTTCTCTGGTTAAGCCTCCATCATCTAACGCAACATTAAGTACCGTCCCATCCTCAGAAATCGTCGTCTGCTCACCATACCGAACTGATTGAACTTCTTTGAACTCACCGCCATTGATACTTTTTAGCCATACATACTTTGCAGCCGGGTTTTCAGTTTTTATTCCCTCTCCTCCCTCTGCTTTTATGCTTCCATCCTCCCTAACATTATCAGTTATCTTAAGAGCACTAGTTTCTTCACATTGTAATTGAATTGTAATAGTCGAACCCATTACGTATGAATACCGTTCACCTTGAGCATTAAAGAGGTAAAAGTACAAGCCGTCTGCCTTGGCCTTTACAACTTCATGTGTTCCATTGTTATCAACCAAACCTATGCTTTTTGTTTTATAAAATTTGCCATCTGTACTTTCAACTATCGCAAAATATTCGCCTAAAACAATTTCCTCGCCATTTTCTATCTTCATCTGACTATCCATATTACTATTAATTATCTGTTTATTTTCATCAATAGCTTCTACATTAATGAAAACAGCTATACCCATAGTGTTATAAGTCCACGAAATCGTAAATGTCGAAAAACTATCAGCAATTAATTCCACCTTCTCCACCGAAGCATCCGCTTCTGACGTAGCAATTGTAGTATCCTCTTTCTCCGTCAAGTCCTCTACCACAACCCCGTCTTCCGCATCCACATCTTCTTTCAGATGATTTACCACAACCGTCGCATTCTCCGACACTCCTTCCGGCTTCACAGCTTCCTTGAAGTCCATAGTCACCTTCACGTCGCCGCTCGGTTCTACTTCTTCACCATCCACTACAAAGCAGATATCATATGCCAGGAATCCCTGTAACGACTCTTCCTTCTTCTCGCTCTCCTCCTGAAGCTTTTTCTCTGTCAGCTCATACTGAGCGTTAATCTCTTCCGCTTCCTTTGCTTCCTTTCTGGACATATCATCCGTTACTTCCTTCTTCTCAATCGGTGTAACAGACAACTCAGCGCCTTCCGGTACTACGCCCTCTTCCGCTTTCACATGAATGACAACCTGACCGGCGTCATAGCTCTCTTCATATGCCCAGTTCTTATTCTCTGCTTCTTCCTGCTTCTCTTTTGTATCCTCCGTCTCATTCACAGACTCGTCTGCCAGCTCCGTCTCGCCGTCAACCTCATTTGCCTTATCTGTCGTTTCTGTTCCGTCGGCTTTTTTCTCTGCGCCGTCTGCCGGTTCTGCATCTCCGGCATTTTCTCCACTGTCATCCGGGATTCCTTTATACGCCTTCTCCATCTCAGTTACCATCAGATATTCTGAAATGTGCGAATCGTCCAAGGCATATTCATTTTCCCTGACCTCGTTGCCGCTGTTGCCTTCGATAACCTTAATCTGATTCTTCTCCTTATCATAGGAAGAAACGATTCCCATCTGTGTCTCAGTCTCTTCATTTTCCTTCTTTAAGAAAATGATATCTCCCGTCTCCGGCTCGTAGCCATCCGGTGTTGACAAGTAAACTTTATTATTTCCTTCATTTACCGTTACAAACTTCTCATACCACTTCCCGGTCTCCGTCTCACCCGGGAACATCTGCGATTCTTCCAGTCCCGCATAGTGGATGCAGAAGTTTACAAATGCTGCGTCCCAGTCTGCATATGCGTCTCCTGCAAACTGTCCGTAACGGGAATAGCCTTTGTGGCTTCCGTCATCGGCAATCCTATAGTTCTTGGTACTTTCCTGATATCCAATCTGGTTAGCGGCCGCCGCAGCCAAATCCTCGCCCCAGGCCTCTTTCCACTGGAATCCTTCATACTGCGCATCCCACTGGGAAGCCTCTTCCACATCTGCATCTGAATCAATGAAGCAGGAATCTGTATGAATATGTTCTTCTTTACCGCAGGTAAGCTGGTTCTCATGGCAGGCGTCCGTATGTACGTGCCCTTCGCCCTCTTCCTGTCCGCACACCAGCACATTTTCCGTCTGATAGCAGGAATCATCATGCGTATGCTCTTCCGATTCTTCCTGACCGCATATCAATGTCTGTTCAGCCTGGTAACACGCTTCTGTATGGATATGCCCTTCGCTTTCTTCCTGTCCGCATACCAGCGCGTCTGTATAGCACTCTTCTCCATGTGTGTGCTCCTCTATTCCGCACTTTGCCTCACTGGTCATCGCGATACCCGACTGAATCAGGCTCCAGATAACGCCGCCCGCCACAACAATCACAAATGCCGCGACAATGGCGCTTACCCGTCTGCGTTTCCTTTTCTTTCTTCCTAACTCGTTTAAATATTCTCTCACAAGTTCCTGCATCTTCTCACCTTCCTAGTGCATAATTCCCATGCGCGCCACTGGCCACGCTCTGAATGCTGCCTTTCCAACTATCTGGTCTTCCTGCACACATCCGATTGCCTTAATCCGGCTGTCGATAGAGATTGCTCTGTTATCCCCCAGCACGAAAACCATCCCCTTTGGTACCTGATAGGGAAATTCCAGTTCGCATTTCCCCTGGCTCTTCTCTGCCAGATATGGTTCGTCAATCTTCGTGCCATTGACAGATACATTGCCTTCATTATCAATATCTATATAATCTCCCGCGTTCCCAATCACGCGTTTCAGAAGTATCCTTCCTCCAAAATAAAATCCAATCACATCTCCGGTCTCAATCTCTTTGGTCTGGCGTAAGAATACGATTTCTCCTTCCTTAAGCGTCGGATCCATACTGTTTCCGTTAATCTGAATCAGTACAAACATCCGAGTCGCCAGAAGCGCCGCTACTGCGGCCGCTACCACCAGAACTCCGGCCGCGCTAAGCAGCGTCCTTCGGAATCCGTACCGGGATTCTTCCCTTGCCAGCTCTTCCTTCAGAAGCTCTATAGACGGAATCTCCGGAAGCTCCTGCTTCTCTTTATCCATGAGCCTCACCCGAAACTGCGGCCAGCCCCCTGCGTCCATCGTCTCCGCCTGCCGCTGTCTTATCCTTATTCCCATAGCCGGAACCTGTTCTGACTCCGAAAGAACTGCTTCTCCTTCGGATTCCGGCTCTCCATCCCGTCTCAATAGGAATCCTCTTTTCCGCTTCCAGACTCTCCTCTATCTTTTCCAGTTCCTGAGTTGTCAAAGACTTCTCAGCCACATTCCGCACATTTATCAAATACTGCTCCGCAGCCCTCTGGGCCGCCTCAAACACTCCGTTCAGCCGCAGCGCCGCTTCCGCAATAGATCCTGCGTCCTCCAGCTCTATCTCTCTGGATACCCTCATTCTTTCCATTTCATTCCGGAGCTCTTTAATCTGCACGTCCTTCCGGTTCAGGCGTTCGTCTTTTACATTCAGCTTAAGCTTCAGCCGCTCATAACTCTCCGACATCGCCTCATGTTCTCCCCTTATCTCCAATAGCTCCTGCTGCAGCCTCTCTGTCTCCTGACACTGCACCAGAAGCATCTTAAGCAATTCCCTTCTCTTCAATTTTCGTAATTCTTTACTTGCCATATCGCACCTTCTCTATTCATTCCCACTCTCTGTTACGATTCCCTTCTCTGCCTCGTCAAGCGTACCGTCTATAATCTTAATCAATTCCAATGCAGAGCGGAAATACACGCTTTTATCTTCCTCCAGCCAGGTAACTTTGCCTTGCCAGCTGCTATGCTGCCTGTGCTGAACCCGAATGACAAAGGTCCCTATATCGCCATGCTTTTGTAATAACTCATCGTCCTTCATGACTCTTGCCATCCCTTCCTTTTTCTGACAGCTATGTATACGTCCATGTATATCTCTGTCGCCAGTCCCCATAAATGGAAATCCCAATGCATTGAAAAGGTCTTCCGCTATTCTGATAATATCTTCATATCCCCGAAAAGGAATCCCTTCCTCCCTGTATCCATGATACAGAAGACCTTCGATTGTTCCGCTGCCATTCCCCATGACGCACAGAACAATTCCATTCGGCGTTCCTATATAATTACCGCCTTTTGTCATCCGTATCACGCCTTTCCTGTCTTTCCCTGCAGTTTACAGATTTATCTTAACAATCTGGTACTATCTCTTCCGCTATCCATTTCAAAAAAAATGCTTGTTTTTTATTATTTTGACTATTTTTTTAATCCTTTTTTCCAAAAAAGAACTGCAAAAAAGCCGCATCAAGGAAAACACGCTCCAAAAATCGTCTCCACTCCTGAATCATGTACTTACGGAATGCGCCCTAAAGGACTAACTCTGCGTCGCAGTTCAGCCCATTCCCGAGCCGTGAACAGTAACCAGAAACGGTCATATAAATTCGCGAAATATGAGCATTGCAGATTTATAAAAACCCGTTATAGCATAGATGAATCTGTACCGGCAGATAAAGAGAGAAAGAAAGAGAGAGTGGTGAAGCGGCAAAAAGAGAGAAGGTAAAACCAGATGTAAGGTGGAAGAATTTCTGGCGGCAGAACGACCGCTTTGCAGATCTGTTCAACGCAGTTCTATTTCATGGGAAAGCAGTTCTGAAGCCGGAATCCTTAGAAGAAATAGATACAGATATGTCCGGTATCATAAAGTTACAGGATTATGAAAAATCCCTTGTACGTGCAAGAGATGTGGCGAAAAAGTCGGCATTCGGCATAGAATTTGTCATTTCCGCCCTGGAAAGCCGGCAGAGGATTCACTACGCAATGCCTCTTCGGAGAGCTGATTGCAATGATAGGCGTAATTACGGATTCCTCGGAACTGATTCGGCAGGGAGAGAATAAGGAGGTGCATAATATGTGTACAGCGTTGAAAGAATTAAAAAATGAAGGCAGATTAGAAGGCCGGCAGGAAGGCAGACTGGAAGGGACCCATGAAAGTGTATTGAAGCTGCTCCGAAAAGGTTTTTCTGCATCAGAAGCGGCCAGTCTGCTGGATTTCACAAAAGAAGAAATATTAAAAATCCAGCAGAAAGCATGAAGTTTTCTCATTTATGGATTTCACCAAAAAGGACATTTTCCCAAAAAATATCTTTTGAGAAAATGTCCTTTTTGCATATTAGGCCTTGCAAATCACGCTGTTAACATGATACTGTACGCCTGTCCTCTGTCCCTCGGCCATGAATCTCTGATTAATCCTCCGTTCTACAATACTGCAGTTTTCCCGGGTGGTATTAATCAGCAATACCAGAAACTGACCGTTTCCATATTGATTAATAATGTCCCCATGCCGCACTGAGCAGACAATAGCCTCCCGGAGTCTCTTCGACAATTCTTCCAGCCGTCTGCCCTCCTTCATAGGATTGCCCTTGCCATCCACCAGAGTACACAGCATCAGATATACGCTCTGTCCTCCCCGTTCCATCATACGATTTATCACATGATAAATCCCACAGAAAACCGGATAAGTGCACTGATAGCCTCCAGGAAATTCTTCCCCTTCCTCTTCCAGCTTCTCCTGTATCTGGTCCAGAATTTCATAAGAGTGTTTCATCTGCCTGCCCAGGCTCTCCATCATCTTCATAATCCGCTCAGATGGGTAAATGCCCCGCTCCCTCAAATAACTGTCAACCGTATCTGCATATAGCTTCTTCGCTTCTTCATGCCGTCCGCTTTCCACCAGTGCCTCCATAATCAGACTTTCCCAGTCTGCAAACGGCGCTGTGGCCGTCACATACCGCCCCAGTTTCTCCAGCCGCAGCCAGTCCTGCTGCCCCCTTAATATAGCGGCCGCCTTCTGTACACACTCACAGAACAAACCGCTGTAGCGTCTCGCTTCCGCTCCGGCCCACAGGATTCCTGCATAATCTGATAGAAATTCCCCTTTATATAGGTAGATTGCCTTCCTGTATAATTCAAATCTGACCGCCTCTTCCTCCTCCTCCGAGACTTTCCTGCATAGCTTGTCAAAGATAGCCGCATCTTCCTCCACATGTATAAGCGGCGTCCAGAAATAGACTCCTTTTTCCAGATAAATATAATTTACTTCAGGCAGTCCCATACTTCGAAGCTTCTTCTTTGCTTTATATACAATCGTCTGCAGCGCCTGATGGCGATTCTCCACATCCCTGTCCCCCAGCAGCACATCCTCCAGATAATCTCTGGATACCCCCGTGTGCACGTTATGCAGCAGAATCTGCATCAGACTCATAAAATGAGTATCCCGGCGCCGTTCTCCGGTCAGCGGCTTATCCCGGTAGCTCATCTGAAAATTCCCGAACATCTGAACATAAAGTATTTCCGACTGCTCCATCCCTTTTCATACCTCCGTTTTCAGCAAGTCCCCCAAACATTTCCTAATTTTCACCGCATTTTTTCCCCAAAGCTGTTTCCTTTAAGAGCTGTAACAAATGCGTTTCCTTAATGTAAAGAATGGGAAATCTCTTAATAATTATAACATTTTAGCGGTACTTATCAATAAAATTTTTCTATATATTGGTAATAACTGGTATTTTACCGGAAATAAATATAGTAAACAGAAAAATTTGTGTTTTCAATGTGGTCATAATCGGGGTATCTTTTACAAAACGACTATTACACACAAGGAGGAGACACAATGGGAAGACGTGGAGAAAACATCAGGAAACGAGGAGACGGACGTTGGGAGGCGCGTGTTATCAAAGGATATGATTCCAGACAGCGCGCGATCTATCATTCTGTTTACGGAAAAACCTACAGCGAAGTGAAGAAAAAAAAGAATTTATGGCTGGAAAGTCAGTTTACAGAAAGAACGATACAGCCGCAGGACTATCACAGTCAAATCCAGATAACCTTCCAAGAGATATGTACAGAATGGCTGGAATTTAAGCGGCCGCAGATTAAAGAATCCAGCTATGCGCATTATGTACATATTGTCAGGAAGCACCTGCTTCCCGAACTGGGAACCCAATATTTTTCTTCTATTACTACCGCTAATTTAAATCAGTTTCTCCAGACAAAGCTCTGGGGGACAGAGGATTGCCAAAGCAACCTGGCCCCAAAAACCGTATCAGATATTCGCACTGTATTGATACAGATTATAGAGCATGCAAAAAATCATAAATATCCATCCGCAGTTACCGAAAAACTGTTTTTTCCTAAGATAAAACAACCCAATATTCGAGTTTTAAGCAAAGAAGAACAGCAGCTTCTGGAAGATTATATTTTTCAGGAACAGAGCCCTTTCATTATCGGCATACTTCTGGCTCTTTATGGAGGACTTAGAATCGGAGAAGTCTGTTCTCTCAAATGGATTGATATTCATCCGGAAAACGGACTCGTACATATCAGTAAAACACTGATTCGGATTCAGGAAACCAGCTCCGAGCTGGAGGACTCTCCCAAGACAAAACTATTGCTTGCCGAACCGAAAACCGAAAATGCAACACGCATCATTCCTCTTCCAAGATTTATAACAGAATTTATTAAAAAATTCAGACAATGTCCTGATATATATGTCATCACAGGCACTACCTTCTGGATGGAACCGCGTACTTGTCTGGACAAATACAAACAAATATTAAAAAAAGCTGGAGTTGATGATTATAACTTTCATGCGCTCCGCCACACCTTCGCAACCAGATGCATTGAAACTGGTTTCGACGTCAAATCCTTAAGCGAAATATTAGGACATGCTAATGTAAATATCACACTTCAACGGTATGTGCACCCTTCTATAGAATCGAAAAGAAGGCAGATGGACAAACTGGAATCTCTCTTTGCCAGGGACCAGAATAAGGGTCAGAATAAGGGTCAAAAATAACTTGAAAGCCCGATTTTTCAGGCAAATTCCCGGGTATCTCTTAAAGGAAACAGCTTTAAGATGAATCCAAAGTAAGCTTTATCAGTCCTTCAGTCAAAGGTTAACTTTTCCTATTATAATAAAAATGCAAAACAGTGTGCTAACCTTCTGGTAATCAGCACACTATTTTGCATTCAGGTATATCTATTCTGCACTTACTACATGGAAACCGGCGGCCTTCTTAATCCGGTTGCTCACTGCAAGATCCAGCCCCTCTTCACCTGGGCACTGGGTCCAGATATGCGTCACATCTGTTCTGTCAAAACTCCTGAGCACCTCAAAAACTCTCCTGGCATGTTCCCCCGGGTCTCCTTCTTTTCCCAACGAACGGCGCTCATATCCGTCAAACATCCCCAAATATTCTTCATAACAGATCACGCCTTCATCTTCTTTGATTCGCTCTTTTATATAATCCGCGCCTTTCTGACCCCTGCCAAACACCGCCGTTACCGGGGCTTTGGGCGCATAATGCCTATATTTCATCCCCGGGGCTTTGGGTTTTTCTCCTTTCCGCAGCTGCCGATAAATACTCTCGTCCGCCTCCGCTTCTGGAACCACCTTTCTGATATCTTCCAGAGAGAGACCTCCCGGCCGTAATAACTTAGGAGGCGAGACTGTCATATCAAGAATGGTAGACTCTACTCCCACCTGACAGGCCCCATCGTCCACAATACCGTCGATTCTTCCGGAAAAATCCTCAAGTACCGCCTCCGCAGTCGTACAGCTCGGATGTCCCGAACGGTTTGCAGACGGCGCCGCAACTGGAACCCCCGCCATCCGAATAATCTCTGCCGTCACCTCATTATCCGGACACCGTACGCCAATCGTCCTTAGCCCGCACGTAGTTTCCTTCGGAATACAAGGCTTGCCTTTCAGTATCATCGTCAAAGGTCCCGGCCAGAAAAACTCCGCCAGTTTATATGCCAGCGGAGGAATCTCTTCACAATATCGCTCCAGCCAGGAAACATCCGGAACATGTATCAGCAGCGGATTATCCTGCGGCCTGCCCTTCGCCTCGAAAATTCCCAGAACCGCCTTCCCATCCAGCGCATTCGCCCCCAGACCATACACCGTCTCCGTCGGTATCGCAAGCAGACCTCCGTTCTGTATAATCTCCGCCGCATTTTTTAATATATACTCTTTTTTATCTTCTGCAATATGATATACTTTCGTATTCAAAATCTTCGCTCCATTTCCCACCGAATATTATACATTGCACATCCCCCGGAGGGTTTTATTATATAGGGAACGAAATTTCCTATATAGTAAAAACCACCGTCCCCGGAGTAAAATCTCCAAAAACAGTGATTTCAACTGCGCGATCAGGGGTTCGAACCCTGGACACCCTGATTAAGAGTCAGGTGCTCTGCCAGCTGAGCTAATCGCGCA
>CATJPU010000107.1 GCA_949742505.1 uncultured Lachnospiraceae bacterium
CTGCATCGGTAAATAATTTCTTGATTTCCGGATCTTTACACTGGCTTGCATATTCGGTCATTTTGCAGTGGCTGTTATCATAGCCTCCAATCAAATGACGAAGATTCTGAAGATCCAATACTGATATTTCTGACATGAGAAATCCTCCTTTCATAAAAGTGGAATTTTTGGCGGGCATGGCCGCTGTGAGTAATACTGCGTTTTGCAATACAGTACTATTATGTCTGATTTTTAGGAAATCTATGTGCACAAGAGAGTGTGGAAGTCAGGCATATTTTTCCAAAAAATTTTATAGGAGCTCGCGTATTAAAGTTGCAGTGTGCAGGAAACGGGAAAAAAGCTTCCTCATGTCAGCGGAGGTATCGTACATGCATTCAGGATGCCATTGGACGCCGATTACGAAGGGGTGATTGTCAGATTCTAAGGCTTCCATTACCTGGTCGGAAGTTCGGCCGGTCGGAATGAGATGTGAGGCTGGATGTTTGATGAACTGGTGGTGAAAACTATTGGTATAGGCGTATTCTCCAAAAATATTATATAGCATGCTAGATTTTTTGAAAAAAACCCGATGAGAGATATCACTGCGTTTTGCAGAGCGCTGAATATGGCCGATATGTGCGTCGGGGTACAGAGATGCATCCTGATAGATGGTTCCACCCATGGCGATATTTAGAATTTGCATGCCCCGGCAGATGGCAAGTACTGGCTTACCGGAATCGAGAACTGTTTTCATAAGGTTCAGGTGAAAAAGGTCCGTTCTTAAGTCAGTAGCGCCGTTTTTCGGGGAGGGCTCTTCCTCCATAAGAGCCGGTGTGACGTCGTCTCCGCCGCAGAAGAGGAAAGCGTCGCAGAAATGCAGCATGCGGTGGTGAGGCATTTGTTCAGTACATGGAAGGACGACGGGAAACCCGCCGGAGTTTTCAATGGCATGAATATAGGGCTGACTTATGAATTGCTTTTCTTCGGTGAAACCGCAGACTGCGATGCCAATAATAGGAATCATGATTCAAACCTCCCGGAAAATTAGGTATATGTTGAAAAAAATAGATTGTATGCTATATTTTTTAGTATTCGTTGAGTATAGGATATTTTTTGGACTTGTGTATAAAATACCGGCCCGTAATTATAATAGTTTATGTATAGACAGGGAGGATTATCATAAGATTTGAGCAATTGTTCTATATGCCAATTCGGTCTTTTGCAAGGTATATTTACAGGGTACGCCGTAATACATGCCCCCGGACCAGCGGTCATTGACCGATAAGGGGCTGGGGATATAAAAAGATGCTGCGGTAAATCAGCAGCATCTTTTTTAGCCTGAAGTAAACTTTATATAACTGGATTTTATTTGTCTGTTTCTTTTTCCTGCATTACCATTGCGCGGACTTTAAGGGGAAGTCCAAATAGATTGATAAAGCCGTCTGCATCGTGATGGTCGTACAAGTCTCCGGTGGTAAAGCTTGCGAGGGATTCGCTGTACAGAGAATATGGCGACGTGGTACCCGCTTTGATAATATTACCTTTGTAGAGTTTGAACTTTACTTCACCAGTTACATATTCCTGTGTACTTTCAATAAATGCCTGAACTGCTTCCCGGAGAGGAGTAAACCATTTGCCTTCATATACAATCTGAGACAGCTTGTTGCCCATCTCTTCTTTTACTTCGTAAGTTGCCCGGTCAAGTACCAGTTCTTCTAGCTGCTGGTGAGCCTCATAGAGGATAGTTCCGCCGGGAGTTTCGTATACGCCGCGGGATTTCATGCCGACAACACGATTCTCCACAATATCAATGATACCAATGCCATGTTTACCGCCAAGTTCATTCAGCTTACGGATAATATCGGAAACTTTCATTTGTTCGCCGTTAACGCTTGTCGGCACGCCTTTTTCAAAGGTCATAGTCACATATTCCGGTTTATCCGGAGCCTTCTCAGGGGTAACGCCCAGAACAAGGAGATGTTCATAATTCGGTTCGCAGGACGGGTCCTCCAGCTCCAAACCTTCATGGCTGATATGCCATAAGTTCCGGTCGCGGCTGTAGCTGTGGCTTGCATCAAATGGAAGGTTGATGCCATGGGCCTTGCAGTATTCAATCTCGTCTTCTCTTGACTGCATGGTCCATACGTCAGTCATTCTCCAGGGAGCGATAATCTTAAGATCTGGGGCCAGGGCTTTAATACCCAGCTCAAAACGAATTTGGTCATTCCCCTTTCCGGTAGCGCCATGACAGATGGCGGCCGCGCCTTCCTTTCTGGCAATTTCCACCAGTCTTTTGGCAATAGCCGGACGTGCCATAGAAGTTCCGAGAAGATATTTATTCTCGTATACGGCGTGTCCCTGAACACATGGAACGATATAATTATCGCAGAAATCATCAACAATATCTTCGATGTATAATTTGGAAGCGCCGGACAATTTAGCGCGTTCTTCCAGCCCGTCTAATTCTTCTCCCTGTCCGCAGTCGATACAGCAGCAGATAACCTCGTAGCCAAAATTTTCTTTAAGCCATGGAATGATAGCGGTGGTGTCAAGACCGCCAGAGTAAGCAAGAACAACTTTTTCTTTCATCGTAAATTCCTCCAGATTCATATGTTTTCAACAATTATAATATATCTTATATTTTTACGCAAGCACTACTATACACCAAAATTTATAAATATGCAACAGGAAATATCAGAAATGAATAGAATTATAGATATGTTTACGGCTCATATGGCGTGTTCTATAATTCACAAATTGTAACAATATACATAATTATTGCATAAATTGGATACGTAATAATTATGGGATAAAGGAGCTGTCCAGAGTGGTATGATAAATCTGGTGAAATGAATCTATATTCAGACAGAAGTTGCTGCTGAAAAGCTTCATCTTCTGCCGAGTTCATTAAATCATCCATTCGATTGACGTGGATTACTTGATGATTAAAGCATATTAATCGTAGAAAGAGCCTTCCCAAATCCAGCGTAAAATCGATGATTTCACTTAGCGGAATCTCCAGAAGGGCTGATAAAAGACTTTTCAGTGTGTTGTTGCTTTTTTGATATGTAAGATAATAATCTGTTTCTTCTATAATTTAACGCGGAAATAAATTTTTTAGAAATTATATTGCATAATATTCATTGATAATGTATAATTATGCGTCGTGAAGAATGGTTACATTTGCTGAAGTGTTTAGGGGATGTACAAATTTGAAAGAATACTTTACATGTATTTGAAAGTGGTATAAACTAATCGTGGTATTCTTTATAATAGGTAAAGAAAGGAAAGTATAGGAATGATTAAAGTAGGCATTATCGGTTCTACCGGTTACGCGGGCGGCGAGCTGGTACGAATCCTTACAGGACATAAAGAGGCGGAGATTGTCTGGTATGGCTCCAGAAGCTATGTGAATCAGAGATATGCGGAAGTGTATCGGAATATGTTTCAGATTGTTGACGCCGCATGTATGGACGATAATATGGAGGAGCTTGCAAGACAGGCGGACGTTATCTTTACGGCAACGCCGCAGGGATTATGCGCGTCGCTGGTGAATGAAGATATTTTAACTGAGACAAAGATTATAGATTTGAGCGCGGATTTCCGCATTAAGGATGTATCTGTTTACGAGAAATGGTACGGGATTAAGCATAAGAGTCCGCAGTACATAGAAGAAGCAGTGTATGGCTTGTGCGAGATTAACAGAGCGGATGTACGAAGGGCAAGATTGGTTGCGAATCCCGGCTGTTATACCACCTGTTCGATTCTGACGGCTTATCCTCTGGCCAGGGAAGGGATGATTGACATGAGTACGCTGATTGTGGACGCTAAGTCCGGGACGTCCGGCGCGGGAAGAGGCGCTAGCCTGCCGAATCTGTTCTGTGAAGTCAATGAGAATATGAAGGCTTACGGAGTGGCGTCTCACAGGCATACGCCAGAGATTGAAGAACAGCTTGGATATGCTTCCGGAGAAAAGGTTGTGATTAATTTTACACCGCATTTGGTGCCAATGAACAGAGGAATTCTGGCTACAGAATATGCCTCGTTGAAAAAAGAGGTAAGATACGAGGATGTAAAAGCAGTCTATGACAAGTATTATCAGGATGAGAAATTTATCCGCGTGCTTGATAAGGACGTGCTTCCAGAGACGAAATGGGTGGAAGGCAGCAATTACGTGGATATTAATTTTAAGATTGATCCGCGTACGAACCGCATTATTATGATGGGTGCAATTGACAATCTGGTAAAGGGCGCGGCCGGACAGGCGGTACAGAATATGAATCTGATGTTTGGACTGGATGAGTCGGAAGGACTGAATCTGGTTCCGATGTTCCCATAAACAAAGGATGAGGATGCGCGTCCGCGCGAAAGGGAAGTGTGCAGCGGGCGTCTGTGTCCGGCGTGGGAATGTGTTAGGCACATTCTGTTTTAGAAGTACATGAAGGAGAAAAGAAGAGATTTCTGGAAAGAGGTATGTATGATTCGGATAATGACGATGGAGGATTATAATGAGGTGTATGCTCTGTGGAAGAAGATCCGGGGGTTTGGGATTCGGAGTATTGATGATTCCAGAGAAGGCGTGGAACGGTTCCTTATGAGAAATCCGACGACCAGCGTTGTGGCTGTAGAGGATGGGAAGATTGTGGGCAGTATCCTGTGCGGAAATGATGGAAGAAGGGGTTGTTTTTATCATGTGTGCGTAGATGCGGCGTACCGCAGACAGGGAATTGGAAAGTCAATGGTGGTTGCTTCCATGGAGGCCTTAAAGGAAGAGCATATTAATAAAGTTTGTCTGATTGCATTTACCAGAAATGATGTGGGAAATGCGTTCTGGAATACCATTGGATGGACAAAAAGGCAGGATTTGAATTACTATGATTTTACTTTAAATGAGGAAAATATTACAGCATTTAACGAACAATAAAGAAAGGTGATACAGTTCACACGCCGCCTGCGCTGTCCTGCAAACGGCGCGTGAACTGTAAGAGGCGAGTAAGATGAAGATTATAAAAGGCGGCGTAACAGCGGCAAAGGGATTTGAAGCGGCAAGTACAGCGGCAGGGATTAAATATCAGAACCGCACAGATATGGCTTTGATTTACAGCGGGGTTCCCTGTGAGACGGCGGGAACATTTACCACGAATGTGGTGAAAGCGGCTCCGGTGAAGTGGGACCGGCAGGTGGTTGACAGCGGGAGAAAATCCCAGGCTGTTATTGTCAATTCCGGAATTGCCAATGCCTGCACAGGCGCGGAAGGATATGGTTATTGCGAAGATACGGCGATGGCGGCGGCGGAATATCTTAAGGTTGATGCAGAGGGCGTCCTGATTGGTTCGACGGGGGTAATCGGAAAACAGATGCCGATTGACAGACTTACGGCAGGAATTGAAGCGCTGGCAGGGAAGAAAAACGCCACCCAGGAGAACGGCACAGAGGCGGCGAAGGCAATCATGACCACAGATACCTGTGAGAAGGAGATGGCAGTAACCATTCAGGTGGGAGGAAAAACTGTAACGTTAGGCGGCATGGCTAAGGGTTCCGGTATGATTCATCCGAATATGTGTACCATGCTTGCATTTATTACGACAGATGCAGCAATTACAAAAGAAGCTCTTCAGAAGGCGTTAAGTGAAGACGTAGCGGATACCTATAATATGATTTCCGTAGACGGAGATACTTCTACCAACGATACGGCGCTTCTTCTGGCAAATGGGCTGGCAGAAAATCCGGTGATTGAGTATGGAACCCAGGATTATGAGGAATTTAAGGGAGCGCTGCATGCTGTAAATGAGTATTTGGCGAAGAAGATTGCCGGGGACGGAGAAGGGGCGACCGCGCTCTTTGAGGCAAAGGTTGTTGGAGCGGATACCAGAGAACAGGCAAAGATTCTTGCGAAATCCATTGTATGTTCCAATCTGACGAAAGCAGCTATTGCAGGCCACGATGCCAACTGGGGAAGAATTTTGTGCGCTATGGGATATTCAGGAGCGCAGTTTGAACCGGAAAAGGTAGACTTATTCTTCGAGAGCAAAGCAGGTAAAATTCAGATAATCGAGAATGGTACCGCAGTGGATTACAGCGAGGAAGAGGCGACGAAAATTTTGTCTGAATCAGAGGTAACCGCAATTGCAGATGTGAAGCTGGGGAATCAGACGGCGACTGCATGGGGATGCGACTTAACGCATGGATATATTGATATTAATGCGGATTATCGAAGTTAAATGGCGGGTTTTATAGAATCAGATTATAGGACAGGAGCAGAATATGGATAAGAGTATGCAGAAATATCTGGATAAAGCGGAAGTGCTCATTGAAGCCCTTCCCTATATTCAGCGGTTTAACCGTAAAGTAATTGTTGTTAAATACGGCGGCAGCGCCATGGTAGATGAAGAGTTAAAGAAACAGGTGATTGAAGACGTTACGCTATTGAAACTGGTGGGGTTTAAGCCGATTATCGTTCATGGCGGCGGCAAAGAGATTAGCCGCTGGGTCAGCAAAGTTGGAATGGAGCCGAAGTTTATCAACGGACTCCGGGTGACGGACGAGGCCACCATGGAACTTGCGGAGATGGTGCTTGGCAAGGTAAATAAAGAACTTGTCCAGCTTGTTCAGGGACTGGGCGTTCGGGCAATCGGAATCAGCGGTAAGGACGGCGGACTTTTAAAGGTTACGAAGAAATATTCCGGCGGCGAGGACATTGGCTTTGTGGGGGAGGTTCAGGAGGTAAACGCAGCGATTCTGTGGGATCTTCTGGAAAAGGATTTTCTTCCGATTGTATGCCCGGTGGGACTGGACGACAAGTTTCATACCTACAATATCAATGCGGACGACGCAGCATGCGCTATTGCCCGGGCTATGAATGCAGAGAAGCTGGCGTTTCTTACGGATATCGAAGGCGTGTACAAAGATCCGAAGAATCCGGAGACATTGATTTCTGAACTTCAGATTTCTGAGGCAAGGAATCTGATGGAGGAGGGCTTCATCGGAGGAGGCATGCTGCCGAAGCTGAATAATTGTATTGATGCAATTGAAAACGGCGTTTCCAGAGTACATATTCTGGACGGAAGGATTGCCCACTGCCTGCTTCTGGAGATATTTACTAATAAAGGAATCGGAACGGCTATTTTAAGGGATGGAGAAGAAATGTATTCTGCGAAATAGTGACAGGCTTAAAAAACCAATGATTGGATATACTAAGAGAAAGATTGATTTCGGAATGATTAGGAGGTATATTCATATGATTGGTTTTTTTATTGCATTGATATCCGGTGCGCTGATGAGCGTGCAGGGAGTATTTAACACACAGGTAACAAAGACAGCCGGAGTATGGGTGAGTAACGGCTGGGTTCAGTTCAGCGCTTTTGTGCTGTGCGCGGCAGTATGGCTGTTTACCGGAAGGGATTCTATCGGGGAACTGGCGAAGGTGGAGCCGAAATATATGCTTTTGGGCGGAGTAATCGGAGCTGGGATTACCTGGACAGTGATTAAAAGTATGGAGCAGCTCGGGCCTGCGAAGGCGGCGCTGCTGATTGTAATTGCCCAGTTGATTGTGGCGTACGTAATTGAGCTTCTGGGGTTATTTGGCGTAGATAAGGAGCCCCTGGAATGGCGGAAAGTAGGAGGGATGGTATTGGCATTAATAGGAGTTGCAATTTTCCAATGGAAATAGTAGAATAATTATGTCTAGGCATGAGGAGGGCATTTACAGTGTCGACAGCTGTAAAGGAGGAAATTATGCGGGACAGTAAATTGAGAAGGATGCTTTTGATTGTGGCGGTGATTTTGACGGTCTGCCTGGCAGCCGGATGCGGCAGGGGGAAGGAAGGCAGTACGTTAGAAGAGGTGTCGCTGCAGTCTGCCGATTCAGAGACTGCAGAAGAGGAGGATACTTCGGAGGAGCAAATGTCCGAAAATGCCAGTGAGGAGACTTCCGGGAGGGAAAAGAAATCCGAAGAAAAGCTCTGTGTATTTGTCTGCGGTCAGGTGGCGGCTCCGGGTGTTTATGAACTTGCGCCGGACAGCCGTATTTATCAGGCGGTGGAAGCGGCAGGCGGGCTGCTTGAGACAGCGGCGGGGGACTATGTGAATCAGGCGGAACCGGTGGCGGACGGACAGCGCGTGTATATTCCGTCTGTCGAAGAGGTTCAGACGGAAGGTAGCAGGCCGGACAGCGCCGGGGGAGATGTATCTTTATCTACGGCGGCGTCTGACGGAAGAGTGAACCTGAATACGGCCGGCAAGGAAGAACTTATGACTCTTACCGGGATTGGCGAGAGGAAGGCAGAGGCAATCATTCAGTACCGGGAAACCAGTGGAGGCTTCGGGAGCATTGAGGAGCTGATGCAGGTGGAGGGAATCAAAGAAGGAACCTTTGAAAAGATTAAAGAGGATATTGTGATATAGGGGGACATATGGGTAAGAGAGTATTGGTTGTGGACGACGAGAAGTTGATTGTGAAGGGAATCAGATTCAGCTTAGAACAGGATGATATGAAGGTGGACTGCGCCTATGACGGGGAGGAAGCCCTGAAGCTTGCCAGAGAGAATGAGTATGATATTATTCTTCTGGATATTATGCTGCCAAAGTTCGATGGTTTTGAGGTGTGCAGACAGATTCGCGAATATTCAGACGTACCGGTTATCATGCTGACGGCGAAGGGGGAGGATATGGATAAGATTCTGGGTCTGGAATACGGCGCGGATGATTACATTACAAAGCCCTTTAACATTCTGGAGGTAAAGGCCAGGATCAAGGCAGTTATGCGCCGGGTTAATAAAAAAGGAAGAAGCGGCGACAACGACAGAGTCATACAGAAGGGCAGTATGAAGATTGATTGTGAAAGCAGGCGGGTTTTTATTGGGGAGAAGGAAGTGAACCTAACTGCCAAGGAATTTGATCTTCTGGAGCTTCTGGCGATGAATCCCAATAAGGTATACAGCAGGGAGAATCTTCTGAATATTGTCTGGGGCTATGAGTATCCCGGGGACGCGAGGACGGTGGACGTACATATCCGCAGACTCAGGGAGAAGATTGAGCAGCATCCAAGCGATCCGAAGTATGTCTATACAAAGTGGGGAGTTGGTTATTATTTTAGGGGTTAGCCGTTATATCAAATTTAAATTTTTCAAGAGCCTGCGCTTTTACATCATTCTGCTATTGATGCTGGTAGGCATTATTCCCTGTGTGGTGATGAAAGCAATGGTTCTTGACAGCTATGAGAAGAGAGCAGTTGACGTACGGACTGCGGAGATACAAAATCAATGTACGATTCTATGTAATCAGCTTAGCAGCTCTAAATATCTGGAAAATGGCGTATCTGAGATTATCCAGACAGAATTAATACAGCTTTCCAATGTGTATAATGGGCGGATTATGGTGATGGATCGGGAATTTGTCATTATAGAAGATACCTATAATCTGGAAAAAGGCAAAACTATGATATCAGAAGATGTGATGAACAGCTTTCGCGGTCAGGTCGTCAGTCGGTATGACGGGAGAAACCGGTTTATTGAGGTGGCCGCACCGATTAAGTCTGAGGATGATGAACAGATCATAGGCGTGATGCTGGTCAGCGTTTCAACCGATACTATTGCGGCAACGAAGGCGCTTCTTCGGAAAAAGGCGAATATTGCAGAATTTATTATTATTCTGGTGGTTATGGCGGCGGCAGTATTCTTAGGGACAGTCATGGTGCGCCCCTTTGCGAAAATTACGAAGTCGATTGGTGATTTGACGGATGGATATGATACGGATTATCTGCATGTATCTACTTACGAAGAAACTGGATTAATCTCAGAGGCATTTAATAAGATGCTTGGCAGGCTGAAGAGTCTGGACGAGTCCAGGCAGGAATTTGTATCCAATGTGTCCCATGAATTGAAGACGCCCCTTACATCCATGAAGGTGCTGTCTGATTCTATTTTAATGCAGAAAGATGCTCCGGTAGAGCTCTATCAGGAATTTATGGGAGATTTATCGCAGGAGATTGAGCGGGAGAATAAGATTATCAATGATTTATTATCTCTGGTGAAGATGGACAAGACAGCTGCCGATATGAACATTAAATCGGAGAATATGAATGAGGTGATCGAGCGTATCTTAAAACGTCTTCAGCCGCTTGCAGCAGAGGCGAATATCGAAGTGGTGTATGAGAGTTTCCGGCCGGTCAATGCAGAGATTGACGAGGTAAAGCTGTCGCTGGCGATTACAAATCTTGTGGAAAATGCGATTAAATACAATAATAAGGACGGCTGGGTGCATGTATCGCTGAATGCAGATCACAAGTACTGTTATATTGAGATTGCAGATTCCGGAATCGGGATTCCGGAGGAAGAGACCGAGCATATATTTGAGCGGTTTTACCGGGTAGACAAGTCTCATTCCCGGGAAATCGGAGGTACAGGTCTGGGTCTTTCTATTGCGAGAAATGTGGTGGTTATGCACAGAGGAGCTATTAAGGTATTCAGCCAGCCTGGGGAAGGAACTACTTTTTCTGTGAGGATTCCGATTATTTATGCGGGTTGAAAAGGCGCATATAAGCCACATTTAATCACTTATAGCAGGATTGGTTATGGATGCAGGAGGGACAAATATGCGGAAATGTGTAATCGGTTTTATTTGGCTGGTCGCTTTCTGTCTGCTGCCCGGCGGATGCAAGCAAAGGGAATCGGCGGGAGACATACAGATATACTATTTGAATACAGAAGGAACCGCTCTGACTACAGAAGAGTATGATTGGAAGTCTTCGGAGATTTCGAAACAGATAGAGGAAGTGTTGGAGAATATGAGGAAACCAGAAGATACTGTTGAGTGTACCTCGGCAATTCCGGCGGATGTAATCGTGACGGATTACAGGCTGGAGGAGAATCGGCTGGACCTTTACTTTAGTCAGGAATATGAGCTTCTTGATAAGCCGTCAGAGGTATTGCTTCGGGCGGCGGTGGTGGAATCGCTGACAGAGATTGAGGACGTATATCTGATTCGGTTCTATGTAAATGGCGAGCCTTTAAAGGACAGTCACGGCGAGGCGATTGGATATATGCGGAAGGATGATTTTGCGCAGAATACCGGGGCGGCGCTCAATTCTTATCAGCAGGCGGAGGTTTATCTTTACTATGCGTCTCCGGGAGGGAACGGACTGGTGAGAAAGAAGATTTCTCTGCGTTATAACAGTTATATGACAATCGAAAAAGCGATTGTAGAACAATTGATTAAAGGGTCGGATTCTGGAGGGGCTTTTGCAGCAATTCCTGCAGAGACGAAGCTTCTTGGGGTTTCTATTAAAGATGATATCTGCTATGTGAATCTGAATGAAGGATTTCTTGCAGAAATTCCGTCTGTTAATCCAAAATTGAGAGTGCACTCATTGGTAAATTCCGTAATTGAAGGAGGAAATTGCCGCCAGGTGCAGATATTGATTAATGGAAATCCCAGTGTGGCGCTGAATGATTCACTCACATTTGAGAAGCCCTTCAAAAAGGATATGAAGATGGTGGAGGAATGAAAAATAGAAATAAAAAAATATTATAAAGAAAGAAAATTATTTACAATTTGTCTTATTTTTCTTGTCGTTAGTTTTATCTGCATTCATTGGGGAAGAGATAGCTTTCTAAAAAACATATTCTCTTCCCCGGCAGAGACAGAGATTTCGGAAGGGACGCAGGTAATGATTACCGGGCGGGTCTGTCAGATGGAACAGACTTCTGATTATCAGATGATTTATCTTAATAATAATTCTATCAGTTATCCAAGTATCAGTTTCAGGAAAAATCAGAGAGATGAAAATTCATATAAGGAAATTCAGGAACCATATGTGCTGGTATATGACGACAGCGGGCAGATAGTCCGGCTGGGGAATAAAGTGCAGGTATGGGGAAGTCTGAGATATTTTGAAAGCGAGAGGAATCCCGGAGGGTTTTCGCAAAAAGCCTATTATCAGGCAAGAGGGATTTCAGCTTATCTTTGGAGCAGTAAAATGCAGTGTGCAGATGGGAATGTCTATCAATGCAGGGATTTTCTGAGTCGTTTGCGGCTGCGGTGGAAAGAGCTTTTGCTGGAGGCAGTGGGAGAGGAAGATGGCGGGATATTATGCGCTATGATTCTGGGAGATAAAAGAGAGATTGATACAGAGATGAAAGAACTGTATCAGGTAAATGGAATTGGGCACATAATGGCGATCTCCGGTCTCCATTTGTCCTTTATTGGGATAGGGATATATAAGATACTGCGGAGAGTTACGGGTTCTTATCCGATTGGCGGGATATTTGGTA
>CATJPU010000108.1 GCA_949742505.1 uncultured Lachnospiraceae bacterium
AAATATAGGAAGAGGTACGGTTACTAAGGAGGATGCTTATGGGTGAACAGGATGTGCTGAAAATGCAGCAGAGAAAAGATTTTCTGATAAAATTCTGCTATTGGGCAGTGATAGCGGTGTGTGTATATGCGGTTTTCAAATATCTGCTGCCAGTGCTTTTCCCGTTTGTGCTGGCATATGGCATTGCATATATGCTGGCTAATCCTGTCCGCCGTATAGCAGGGAAAAGCAGGTGGAAAAGGGTATATAGGCTCAAGTGCAAGCAATCTTTATGTTTGATTTTCTTGAAAACTATCATGAAGAATATGACGTAATTTTTCTGGACATTGAAATGCCGGGCAGCAATGGTCTGGAAGCTGCAAGAGAAATTCATTCCAAAGATGATGCGGTGGGAATTATTTTTGTAACCAGTATGGTTCCATATGCGATTAATGGTTATGAAGTAAATGCAATTTTTTAGCAACAGATATATTTTATATTGAAAAGGATAGAGATGATTTGGTATTCCATACGAGACAGGGTAATTTTAGTGAACGGGGAAGCATTAAATCTATAAAGGATGAATTAGCCGAACGTGCAAGAATTAAATGAAGAAATGACTTCCTAGAGCATGTTCATAAATTAATTCATGGGTAACGCCGTTGCATTTTGAATCAGAAAATCTTATAATAGGAGCTATAAATGAATCAGAAGATCAAAGCCTTTTAACTGTGCGCGCACCTTTTTGATATGGAAAGCCTGTGTATTGAAAAGATAAGTTAGGAAGAGGATTTTATGTTTCAAGTTTTACCGGGGAATTTTTTGTTCCCTTGTCATCACCTAATAAAATTGTATATTGGGAATGTATCTGCAAGCTGTTTTCTGTAATGGAACATCAGCTTTCTTTTGGCGTAGAAAGAGAAGTGCTTGTGGATGAATTACAATATTACTTTGAACAGAGTGCGGCTGCGGAAATTGTCGAGGAAGATTTTGCGGGGGGCCGACAGCAGGGGGAAAGCCAATGGTATTTTAAGGCGGCTTGAATATTACGGGTGGATCGAGATAGAAACAGATAAGAGTTATGTGCAGAGAGTGAATTTTAAAGAATATTCTGTACGTCTTATGAAGACTCTGCTTGAAATTGAAGAGGGGAAGCAGATAGAATATCAAGGATATATTTATACGATTTACAGCCTCGTGCGGGGAACGGCAGATAATCCGGGCGTGGTGCTTTTACAGATTTTGGAGAATACAGATCTTCTGATTACCGGCCTTAAGAATTTGAACTCTAATATCAAGCATTATATTGATGAACTTACGAAACACAGCACAGTAGCGGAGATTATGGACGCATTGTTTAATGATTATATTACCAATATCGTAGATAAGGCATATCACAGGTTGCTTACGTCGGATAATGTATCTAAATTCCGTCCGGAGATCATAGAAGCATTTCGCAATATGGATGATATTTTGAATGAGATCAATCAGAAAAATACTCAATATCAGAGAGCGGCCATTAACAGGGCAAAATTTCTGCTTTCCGGAAGTGAGGACATCAGAGGACAGATAAAAGAAATCCTTCTTGGGATGAATGAGATGATAAATGAGAAGAAAATGGAATTGGGCGGCATTTATGAGATTGGATTTCCTGACAATCTTGTACGAATTTATAGCTGCAGTTTTCTTGACGAGAAGTCTCTTTATTCCCCGATAGAGGGAAAGAAAGAGTTTATCCCCCAGCAGATGGACCGCAAGGAACCGGATATGGATCTGCGGCAGGAAAAGATGCGCCGTATGGTAGAAAAAATGCAGAAAATCATGAGTCCGGAAAAATTGACCTTTATGTTGGAAAGAATCTGGGAAACAGAAAAGAAATGCTGGCGACAGAGCTGCAAGACTATTTGTCCATACTTGGATACCGCTTTGAGATCAGCGAGGAGTTCGGCGTGGTTCTTCTGACGAATCCGCAGAATTATAACAGACTGAATCTAAAATTGTATGAATCAATTGTATTGCTGATCCTCAGAATCCTTTATGATGAGAAGCGGAGGGAACTTTCTGTCAGCGATGAGGTGATTGTGAATCTTGGAGATATCCAGGATAAATATCTGAGCCTTCAGATCCGGGAGAAAATGATAGTTAAGACGACTATGTGCAATACTCTCTGCGTATTTCGCAGACTTCAATTGATTGAAACTTTGGACAAAGATTTGGGGAGCGAGGAATCAAGGGTGCTTATTTATGATTCCATTATGATGGCGGTGCGGGTGGAGGATATCAAGCAGGCGTATGAGAAATTAGAATTGTACAGAAAGGGGAAAAGATCGGATATCCAGCAAAACGCGCCGGTGACGCGTTTTGTCGGATTTTTACATCGTCCCCGGCTGGTTCCGCTTTCTCCTGCCATAAATAACTGCTGCGGCCGCAAAGCCTCCGGACAGCAGAAGCAGAAGACCCCACAGAAAGACAGCAGCATGATCCCCGGTGGCTGCGTTTCGCGAAGCGGCAGCATTTCCGTTCCCATTTTCGCCCGTTCCCGCATTTCCGCCTGTTTCCATGTTTCCGTCTGTTCCCGTAATTCCGTTATTTCCGGAACTTTCTGTCTGTATATGAAATGTGGCAGAAGCATCCCCGTCTGTATAAAGGAAGGTCAGGCTGTGCTCTCCTGGGGAAAGTGTGTCCAGGTATTCTTGTTTCAGGGTGACAATCGTGCTTCCTGCTTCTACGGTGTAATTCGTTTCATCTACCGGCTTTCCGTCAATAAGGATGCCGGTAAATTTACTGACAGAACCGTTTGCTCGGAAGGTGACGCCGCCGTTTGTTTCTTTTTTCCAGACGCTCTTATCACCCTCCAGAATTTTATAATCTACTAATGCGGCGAGTACCTGTGTCAGCTTTTCGGCGTTTACCAGTGCTTTTTCGTGCTCTGTCAGGGCGTCGTAGGCCTCCTTTGCTTCTTTTGCGGCGGCCTCTGCGGCCAGATCATCCGGGCTTACTGTATCTGCGTCCGGCAGCGCCAGGATGAGATTCCCCGTTTCTTTTGCCCGTGCGATGCTTTCCAGGGCTTCAGTAATACGGGCAAGCGCTTCCTGAATCTCCTGTTTTTCTGCTTCCGTAAAATTATTGTCATGGTCTTTTAAAATGTTTTCAAGCGTTTTGGCTGCCTTCTTTAGCGTTTCCTCATCGGACAGCTTTACGGTATCCTTTGAGATACTGCCGGCGGAGTGCAGCGCCTGTGTGAGCTCCCCATGGATGTTATTAAGAGCTGCAAGAAGATAGCTGCAGGTGTCTGTAATCGCCTGGAGTTCTTCCTTTTCCGACTGCGTTGCATGGGATGTATCTACAGACTGGATGGAGGTAAGGGCTTCCCTGTCGGCAGAGGTAACGTTATTCTCTGTAATGCCGCTTATGGAATCGGAAAGAGTTTGAATTGGCTTCATGGTTACGGTGACAGTCGTTTCGTTTCCGGCCTGGTCCATGGCTTTTATTACATAGGCTGCCTCCCTGTTTCCGGGAAGAGTTATGTCTCCGGCAGCAGGCTGGCTGTTCAGGGATGCGGTATATGGGTTTTTATCTGTAACTGCCGCTATTTGTGTCGTGTAGTAAATACCGTCCGTTACTCCCTTAATTTCAGGGGGCGTTAAGTCAAACTCCGCGCCGTTAGAAGCAAAGCACACAACATTTCCCGCCCGGTCCGCGGCCTTTGCATAGACAATAAACCGTTTCTCATCCTCTGCAGTTATAGAGAAGGTTTCCCCGTTTTTCCAGTCATTGCTCTCTTTTACCTGCTCTTCTGTCAGCACAGTTTCGGAAAGAAAATAGGAAATACTGCTGATTCCGCTTAAAGCATCCTCTGCCGTAATCGTAACGTCTATATTTTCTTTAAAAAGAAGTCCGAATGAAACATCATGAAGGAGCTTCTTTACGGAGTTTTCATTATAGGCAATGTCATACTGGCTGGGACTTGTTTTGTCAATTTTATAGAGCTTTGATTCGAGGAGGGATATTTCTCCGGTTTTTACATTTTTGACGTAAAAGTCCAGGGTATCACCGGAGGTCTCGGTAGTTCTCCTGAAGCTTTTCACCCAGTTGTCTGTCAGGGTATTGCCGGTTGAGAGGAGATAGCCGTCCTTTGCCGTAACAACGAAATCTCCGTTTGTCCAGCCTTCCTTGTTCAGTGTGGTAGTATAGTCTGTGCCCTCTTTTGGCCGGTAGGTATTTACGATTTCAAATGCAGCAGTTCCATTTACGATATAGTGGCCGCCGGGTTTGTCGGTAATTGTGACAGAAGCAGTACCGGTGTTTATATTATTCTCATAAATTACGGTGTATTCGTCAGGGGAGATAATGGTATCTCCGTCTTTTACCGTTACGGCAGGAGTTTTGGCGGTTCCGTCATAATGGCACACAGCCGGCGAAAACTCTATAACCGGATTGGCGACCTCTTTTGGAGGAATAATATTTGCTGTGAAATTAAAATCGTATAAGCTGCTTTGATTTGGGGCATCAGGAAGAGATATACTGATGCAGGCGCGGAAGCCATACTCCATGATTCCTATTGTGTCCAGAACTTCCTTTCCTATCGTAAATGTGATGCCGCCATCTGAGAGCTCCTTTGAATATCTGTTGTACGGAACATACAGGAGAAAAGAGCCGTCCAAATCAAAGTCCGCCCCGTAAAAAGTAAGGACAATGTCCCCTGTCATATTTTCCGTAAAGGTAAATTGAGTTTCCTTCGGAACACCGAGAATCTGTACATAGGCGTCGTACGAGAAGGATTTTCCGTTCAGGGTCTGCATGACAGAGATATGGACCTGTCCGGCGCCGGAAGCCGTCAGACGGTCACCGTCTATAGAAGCGCCCGGAGCAGTCGTTCCCTCAGGAATTACTGTGTAGGAGAAGGCGGCTTCGGAATCCTTATGTCCTACTACCGGGCAGACAGAGGAGCCGGAGCTTGCGGGAATGGACTTCAGGACAGCGGACATCCGGGGGCTTCCGTCTGGCAGCGGGAAGATAGTTTCCTCCAGAGAAGCTCTGTATGTCTGACAGATACAAAAGTCCGCGTCAGTACCGATGTACCATGCTTTTCCCCGCCATCTTTCACCGGAAGGTCCCCCGCGCATAACAATAGCTGTTTTCAGGACATGCCTGGAATCAGCAGGTGTAAACAGGGTATCCGGCGTATCGGAAGGGGTCTCGGCAAATATTGCATCCTTCATGCTTTCCGTAATATCGGCTCCGCTCCTGTCCATCCACTGGATGCGTGCGGCGCCGTCAGGAATTTCCTCAAAATGAAAGCCCTCTTGGTATGCTGTACGGATAAGGAGAGGATTATTTGCAAATTCCGTCTTTGGCATGTAGGAGACAAAGTTTCCGTTTGTACCGATAACCCGCAGAGCTCCGCCGTCAAGCACAAGCTTCCCGGAGCAGAAGGAGGGACCGTTTGCCCCGTCCGTTTCTGTGTCATCAGAATAGTTGATATAGCTGTCCTTGAAAGTTATGGTATCAAACTTATTTTTATGAAGCGCCGATACGGTAAGGTATGGATTGGTGCTCCAGCCGCCCTCTGCCTGCCCGCAGTTCTGGAAGGAAAGGGAGGAACTCTGTGCATCCGCAAGAACCCCGTCCGCCAGCATGATACTTGTGGCAGAGGCGTTTTCAAAGGAAACAGACAAGCTTTCTTCAATTGGCGAGCAGAAGGAAAGAGATGAAATCTTTCCGTCTTTCAACGCGGCGCTTACTTCTTTTAAAGAGACCGGATTCGCCTCTGTTCCAAAGTAAAGGCCGGTATATGCAAAGGAATCCCCGGACAATTCAAGGGACAGGGAGCCGTTAACAGTTCCCTTCATATCCGGGTCAACCGGACAGGCAGAAAACATGCTGACGTCGCCGCCTTTAAGGCTGATTTTAGCTGCCCCGACTTCTGCCTTATTTCCGTCAAATCCTGCTCCGGAGGAAAATAAATTATTGATGTAACCGCCGTTCACTGTGACAAAAGCTGTACCATTGACAGAAGAAGTCATTTCACCGCCGCCGTAGAGGCTAAAGGTCTCTCCGGATTCCATGAGAATACTTGCATTGCCGTTTACCTGCCCGAAAGCGTTTCCGCCATATATGTTATTTACAGTATAGCCTCCGGTAACATGAACATTAGTATTGCCGTTTAGTGTGCCGCTGTAGCTTCCTCCATATGTCCATACAGACGTGCCTCCGGCAATCTGAATATTTGTACTGCCGTTTAGCGTACCGTCTGAGTTTCCAGCATATACCTGTCTGGGGCTGCCGCCTGCTATCGTTACGCTGGTATTGCCTGTGAGGGTACCATTTTTTGAACCGCCGCAGAGCATCCAGACAGTGAAAACAGAATCGGGATTCGTACTGGTTCCGCCGATAAGGGTAACGCTGGTGTCATACTGGCAGCTGCCGTCCTCAGAACCGCCGTATATATTAGAATTTGTAAGGAAATATCCATTCCCAGGCGAATAATAGATACCGCCGCCGTCCAGGGTTCCGGGGCCCTGAAAATCCAGTATTTCTTCCTCTGTCTCTCCGATGCCGTTGCGGTTGGAATCTACATAGAGCCTGGCATACTGCACATTCGTTTCAGAAGCCACGATTAGCAGGGGCTCCCCATTGGCATAAATACTATGTACATAGTCCTGTGTTGTATCGAAGGTTACTCCATGCTGTCTGCCAGAGGCCGCCCTTGTATGAGGCGTGATACTGTCTGGGGCAGGCTCCGCCATATCCCCGGAGAGCCCGCTGTCCTGTGTACCAGAGGCTTCAGGCTCCTGCGTGCCGGGAGCGTCACTGTCCTGTACACCAGGGACTTCAGGCTCCTGCGTGCCGGGAGTGTCATTGTCATGTATATCGGGAGTATCACTGTCCTGTATACCAGAGGTTTCGGTGTTCTGTATATCAGGGGGTTCAGGCTCTGTATTCTGTGTATCAGAATTTTCAGAATCCATATTCTGTGTGTCAGGAATTCCACTATCCTGTGTATTGGCAGTCTCCCCGTCTTGTGCGTCTGTGCTGACAGGAAAAGCAGCATAGGTCTGTATATCTCCGGTCAGAAGTGATACCGCCGCTATGGCGGCCAGCACAAAAGCCGCAGGTTTTCGTTTCGTGTGTCTCATAAAATGTTACACTCCTTTTCTAGAATATAGAAAAGTATACATAGCGGGAATCGGACAGAACAATAGTCCTGTCTTAAACGGTGGTTTTTTAACTCAAACGGCAAAAATGGCAAAGTTGTTTTCATTTATACATTATGATATGATGAAGTTGTTTGAACTCTTATCTGAAATATGGAGAAAATTATGAAAATTGCTATTATAGATGATGAACAACAGGAGCGGGAGCACCTTACAGGGATGATAGAATCCCAATTGTATGCGTTTTCCTGCACAGTGGGCAAAATAGATGCTTATGGGAGCGCCGAAGAATTTCTGGATGTATGGAAACCCTGCAGTTACGGGCTGATTCTGCTGGATATTTACATGGACGGCATGGACGGCATTGATACTGCCCGGAAGATCCGGGAAAGGGACAGGGAGGCCCGGCTTGTTTTCTGTACCACCGGCAATGAATTCGCAAGTGAAAGTTATGAGGTAGACGCGCGGTATTACCTTCGCAAGCCTGTTACCGAAAAAGCAGTAAAGACCATGCTTGACAGGCTGAACCTGGAGGAGTATGAACTAAACCGTTTTCTTGTTCTGCCGGACGGGCAGCAGGTGATTCTGCGCAATATCATTTATACGGAATATTATAACCATGTTGTTACCATTCACAACAAAAAGGGGGCGGATATACGGACAAGGATTTCGCAGGCAGAGTTTGAGGGGCTGCTTCGGGAATATCCATATTTCCGCAGCTGCTCGAAAGGGATCGTGGTGAATTTTTATGAAGTCTCGGACAGCAGGGGCAGCCTTTTTGAGATGAGCAACGGGGAAATTATATACTTAAGCCGGAGAAAAGAGAAAGAGGTGCAAGGGGCTTATGTGGACTTCTGCTTTGAAAGGATGAGAAAGGAGATGAGAGAATAATGCCTGATTTTTACAAAGGGATGGAAATTGTACTGTATGCTGTTTTAAATTTTCTGCCTTATCTGATTCTGGCTCTTTATCCCTTCAAGAGAAGCCTGCGCTGTTCGAAGGGGAGAATCATCCTTTTGTCTGCACTTGTCCTGATGATTCAGACAGGGCTTTTACTGTGGGCAGTGCTGTTTTTTTCTTCCGGGAGAGGAATCCTTAGCGCGGCTAGTACAGCGGTTTATTTTATCTTTTATTTCTGGGCGGTTAAGGCGCATCCCGGTAAGATTTTATTTACTCTGCTTATGCTTTCTAATATTGCTGATTTTGTAGTTGTCTGTTCGAAATGTATTGAGGGACAGATTTTTCCCGCGCTGGCAAGGGAGCAGTACCGGTGGTCTTTCTCTTTGGTTATGGCCGCGGTACAGATCGTCATTCTTCTGCCCCTGTTTATCTATATAAAAAGGGTATATACAAAGGCTGTAAAGAAGGAAGCAGGGCGCTCGGCATGGCGGTATCTGTGGCTGATTCCCGCCACCTTTTATGTGATCTGGTTTTATCATCTGTATGGCAGTGGGGAGACGAGCCTGGAGGCTGCCCTTATGCCGTCCCACAGTGTATTTTTATTCTGCATAGATCTGGGCGCTTTTCTCATCTATCATATTGTGACCATGCTGATAAATGAGTATGGCAAAAATATGACCCTGGAAAAACAGAATCATATGTTAAGCCTTGAAAATCTCCAGTATCATTATCTGCAGAATAAGATGATAGAGACCAGGAAGGCGAGACATGACATGCGGCACCATGCCGTGGTTATGGAAGGATATCTCCGGGATGAAAAATATGAGGAGCTGAAAACATATCTGGAAGGCTGGCTTAAAACTCTTCCGGAGGACAGCTCTGTCATATTCTGCCCCGGCTATACACTCAATCTTCTCCTTTTGTACTTCGCCCAGCAGGCAAAGGAGCATGATATTGATTTTACTGTGCATGCCGCGCTTCCGGAGGAGATAGGCATTGCGGGAAGCGACCTGTCCGTGATTCTTGGCAATCTTCTGGAAAATGCTGTTGATGCCTGCGCTGCGCAGAAAAGTAAGGACAGACGGATTATTTTTCGGGGAAAGACCGATAGAGGCGCGCTTTATTTTACAATAGACAATACCATGGAGGGAGAATTAAGGAGGGACAAGGAGGGCAGGCTTCTGTCCGTAAAACATGAAGGTCCGGGACTGGGGCTTGAATCCGTACGGGATATTGTGTCCCGCTATAACGGAGTATTGCGGACAGAACAAAAAGGAGGCGTTTTCTGTGCTTCCGTCTTTTTAAATATATAGGGGAAATTCTATCTGTACAGGCGGCATGTTATTCGAGGAAGTTTTAAGCTGCCCTTCCTATGCATCGAAAATGCAGTACTAGCAGCACAGATGGAGATTTTTCCAGTGCACAATATTTCTTATTTCACCTACTAACTGATAAACGTGTGTTCTCGGAATATTTGTCAGTTTTACACTTTTGGGGGAAACGGGTCAAAAAGTGCCATTATCCGACAGCCCCTATATATTTTATTCGCAGACAGTACAAATATAAAGCTTCAAGTTTGTCGTTGTGTGACGAACAAATTTGTGCATAATTCTAAGTTTGCTCATTGATAGTTATTTAATTTTTCTCATTTTCACGATATTGTCTTGGAGGAATCCCATAAGTTTTTTTAAAGGCCCTGGAAAAATGGAGTTGGTTTGGGTATCCCACGGCATTTCCGATTTCATTTATGGAAAGATTGGTGGTGGTCAGTAATTGCGTGGCTTTGGACATCCGATAAGTAATCAGGTATTCCTGAGGGCTTTTTCCTAAATTTGTTTTAAAAATCTTAAGCAGCCGGTTTCTATGGATATTGCACTGTTTTGCAATTGATTCTACAGATATCGGATTCATAAAATTATGCTCAATATAAGAAAAAGCGGTCTGAAGATAGTAATCAGACATGGAACCGCTTGTATTCCAGTTTTCAGCCCTGGCGGAAGAACGAATCAAAAGGTCTGCAAATTGGTATAAAAGAGATATTTTATAAAAGGGTGTCTCGTTAGATTTTTTTGCGAGTTCTAACATCGTTTCTTTCATAGAAACGGTAAGAGTCTTATCGGATGAGCGGTATACCGGGGAAGCGATTGTAAGCCCTGCCTGTTTCGCTATTTCCGGAGCATATATGCCGTCGAATTCCACCCATACGTATTCCCATGGATAGTTACTGTCAGCCCAGTAGGTAGTAATCTGACCGGGAAAAATCATAAAGCCCTGTCCGCTGTGGACGGGAAACCATTCCGCTTTTCCGTCTGCGGCAAGCGTTCCGGCACCGGAAATCACATAGTGAAAAAGATAATGTATCCTGGCACAGGGACCGAAAGATGAATTAGGCGCATTTTCAGAATACCCGCCCTGATAGGGCGTAAGATCTAAATAATTCCAATTTGGATATAGATTGATCAGTTCATTGTTCATAATAGAATTCCCCACTTATTATGGCCTTTTGACGTTTATACTATTATATATCAAAATGCACTAAATATATACAAATATTTTTTGAAAGTGCAAATTGGTATAACTTTAGGTTCATCCGGCAATACCGAAAGATGATTCAAATTGGTAAAATGTGAGTACAGTAAAGATGTTTTGTACCACAATTCGGTCGGCCGCCAATTACCAAAACGCTTGAAGTATATTTTTTCAGGAGGAGAATAAAGATGAACAAATTTCTTAAACGTGGAATTGCAGCAGCTCTTTTAGGAAGTATGGCTTTAGGACTGACAGCATGCGGGTCTTCCGGCAAAGATGAATCAACAGGAAAAGGCCATTTGGTTTTCCAGATCTGGGATCAGGGGCAAAAAGCAGGCATGGAGAAGGTGGCAGAGGCTTATACAGAAAAGAATTCAGACGTAACGATTGAGGTACAGGCAGTGGGCTGGGATGAGTATTGGACAAAGCTGGAAGCATCGGCAACCAGTAATTCGATGCCGGATATTTTCTGGATGCATTCCAATCAGATTTATAAATATGCAGACAATGGGATTCTTGCGGACTGCTCTGAACTTGTAGACGAAGCAGATTATTCCGAAATATCAGTAGAAAATGCGAAAGGAAGCGATGGGAAGCTTTATGGAGTACCCAAGGATAAAGATATTATAGGGCTTCTTTACAGCAAAGAGTTTTTTGACGAGGCAAAGGTGGAATATCCAAATGAAAACTGGACATGGGACGATTTGGAGAAGGCTTCGGAACAGATTTATAAAGAAACCGGTAAATACGGATATATGGCATATTCTCATGACCAGATTGGATACTGGAATTTTGTATACCAGAATGGCGGGCAGATTTTGAATGAAGACGGCACAAAGGCGGAATATACAGAAAAAGCAACAACAGACGCCATCAAATATTATACCGGGCTTCAGGAAAAGGAGTGGTGTCCGACACAGGATGTATTCGCAAACACAGCGGCTCCGGAGTTGTTTTTCTCGGGTAAGGGCGCGATGTATTATGCAGGGAACTGGGATTTGGTAAACTTATGTACGACTTATCCGGATATGAACGGCAAGTGGGATGTGGCAGTACTTCCAAAATGTCCGGACCCGGAGAACGGAGACGGACGTGCGTCTATCTCTAACAGTGTATCTTATGCTACAGCGGCCAAGGGAAAGAATAAGGAACTGGCTATGGACTTCTTAAAATTCCTTGGTTCTGAGGAAGGACAGCGGATTCAGGGAGAATCCGGCGCTGCCATTCCCGCCTATAACGGACTGGAAGAAACATGGGTTAAAACATTTGCAGATAATGGTTATGAGTTAAGCGTGGAAAATCTGATCGACATGTTTGATTACAGCGTAAAATACGTGAATAATCCATCCAGACCGTCCTGGGAACCGAAGGTAGAACAGACCATGCTTGATATTTATGCAGGAAATGTGACAGTGGATGAAGGAATTGAGAAAATGCAGAAGCTTGTAACAGAAGCAATAGAAGAAAACTAAATACGTAAACGGGGGAATTCCTTATGAAGAAAAAATCAAGGTTTGACCAGGATCATAAGTGGGGCTATCTGATGATAGCGCCCACCATTATCGGACTGCTTGTTCTGAACGTGTATCCTTTTATTGATACGATTGTATTGAGCTTTTCGTCTGCCAAGGTATTCGGCGGGCGCGAATTTGTAGGATTAGCCAATTATATAAAAATGTTTTCCAGCGGGGAATTCTGGAGGGCGACCTGGAATACGGTATTGTTTTGTATCCTGACCGTTCCGGTAGGGGTACTTTTGGCGCTGGTAATCGCGATTCTTTTAAATGCCAGGATTAAAGGAAAGGTGGCTTTCCGCGCAATCTTTTTCCTTCCGATGGTTGTAGCTCCGGCGGCTGTGGCTATGGTCTGGAAGTGGATGTTTAATGCGGAATATGGAATTATTAACACGGTATTCCATCTGAACGTGGACTGGATCACCAATCCCAACGTAGTGATTATAACCGTAGCGATTGTTGCGATCTGGAGCGCCCTTGGATATGACGCCGTACTATTACTATCCGGCATACAGAATATATCCAGAAGCTATTATGAGGCGGCAAGCCTTGACGGATGCACAAAGTTCCAGCAGTTCCGATATATTACGCTGCCAATGGTATCGCCTACTTTGTTCGTTGTATTAATTATGCGTCTTATGTCATCGCTGAAGGTGTACGATCTGCTGTATATGATGGTAGGCGAGGGAAATCCTGCGCTTAGTAAGGCACAGTCGCTGATTTATCTGTTCTACCGTGAATCCTTCATATCCGGGAACAGAGGATATGCTTCAGCGATCGTAATCTGGACGGTGCTGCTGATTGGAATTGTTACGGCGGTTCAATTTGCAGGCCAGAAAAAATGGGTAAATTATGAGGTGTAAAGGAGGCGGAATAAATTTATGAAACAGAAGAAAAATGTAACGACAGCGCTTACATATATCGCATTGATTATTGGTTCTATTATTATGATCTTCCCGTTTGTATGGATGTTTCTGACCTCTTTTAAAACCAATGCAGAGGTTATGCAGATCCCTCCGACGATTCTGCCGGCAAACTGGGACGCAAGCTCTTTTGCAAAAGCGCTGGATTTGCTGCCATTTGGCAATCTGTATCTGAATACGGCGCTGATGATTTTCCTGCGGGTAGTCTGTGCGGTTGTATTTTGTTCTATGGCAGGCTACGCTTTTGCCAAGCTGAATTTTAAAGGGAAAAATGTGTTGTTTACATTGATTATTGTCCAGCAGATGATTCCGGGACAGATTTTTATTATCCCTGGTGTTAGAATATAATTAGTACAAGTTAGACATGGAAAATTCCCAACAGGAAAGTATAATAGAACAGATGGAGGAATGAACATGGCTACACAATA
>CATJPU010000109.1 GCA_949742505.1 uncultured Lachnospiraceae bacterium
AATTCTTGATTCCCGAGGGAATCCGACGATAGAGGTAGAAGTACTGGCAGGAGAAAGGGTTACGGGACGGGCAAGCGTTCCGTCGGGAGCGTCTACCGGGCAGTTTGAAGCGGTGGAGCTGCGTGACCGGAATAAACGATATAACGGACTGGGAGTGGAGACGGCAGTGGATCATGTCAACGCAAAGATTGCCCCTGAAATCATCGGCATGAATGTGTTTGAGCAGAGAACAGTGGACGATGTATTGATTCGATTGGATGGAAGTGAAAATAAAAAGAATCTGGGAGCCAATGCAATCCTTGGCGTTTCTATGGCGGTGGCGAGAGCGGCCGCAAAAGCTCTTGGGATTCCGCTGTATTCTTATCTGGGAGGCGTGAATACAGGGCGGATGCCGATTCCGATGATGAATATTATGAATGGGGGAAGACATGCAGATAATACCATTGATATTCAGGAATTTATGATTATGCCGACGGGAGCCTGCTGTTTTAAAGAGGGGCTTCGTATGTGTGCGGAAGTATACCATGCATTGAAAGGACGTTTGAAGAGTCAGGGACACAGTACGGCGGTGGGCGATGAGGGCGGCTTTGCTCCGAATCTTCCAGATGCAGAAGCGGTGTTGAAATTTATTGTAGACGCAGTAAAGACGGCAGGCTATGAGCCGGGAACCGACATGGTCATCGCTCTGGATGTGGCGGCATCCGAATTATATGATGAAAAGTTAAAAAAATATGTATTTGAAGGGGAAAGCAGGATGCATGGATGCCAGGTGGTCCGTTCTGCAGAAGAGTTGATTGAATATTATGAAGAACTGGCGGAGAAATTTCCGATTGTATCCATTGAAGATCCTCTGGACGAGGAGGACTGGGACGGCTGGGAGCTTCTGACAACCAGACTGGGACAGGACATCCAGCTGGTGGGAGACGGTTTGTTTGTAACCAATACAAAACGGTTAAAGAAGGGGATTGAAAAAGGCGTTGCCAATGCAATTCTTGTTAAAGTTAATCAAATCGGAACTTTAAGCGAAGCTTTCGAGGCTGTCGAAATGGCGAAGACTGCCGGTTACCATGCCGTAATATCCCATCGTTCCGGAGAAACGGCAGATACTATGATTGCAGATATTGCAGTTGCATTTAATACCGGTCAGATTAAGACAGGCGCTCCATGCCGCTCAGAGCGGGTAGAGAAATATAACCAGCTTTTACGTATAGAGGAGAAGCTGGGTAGAGCGGCAGTGTATGGCATGTAAGTTCGTAATAGTCGTAATAGTTCAGCAGTCCGGATAGAATTTGCTTGCCATCTTAGGCCTCCTGTGGTAGAATATACATGTTTAATCCGCAGGAGGTGTGAATCGTGGAAACATTAAAGATGGTATTGATGGTTATTTTTGCGTTAGATTGTATAGCGTTAACAGTAATTGTATTATTACAGGAAGGTAAGTCCGCAGGACTCGGAACAATCGGCGGTATGGGCGACACATTCTGGAGCCAGAACAAAAGCCGCTCCATGGAAGGGACACTGGTGAAGATTACCAGAGTGTTGGCGGTGCTATTTATTGTACTTGCCCTGGTATTGAACCTGAAGGTGTTTGCATAAGGGAATGATTTGGATGATGATGGGGACACTCTTGTAGTAAGGGTGTCCTTTTTAACGCAAAGGAGGCGGCGGAATGGATGATGCATTTGAAAAGCGAAAGAAGATAATTTATGAATTGATGTGCGATGAATTGTATGTGCCTATGAAGCTTAAGGAACTTGCCATTTTGCTGCAGGTTCCAAAGGATGAGAGGAACGAACTAAAAAGTATTCTCGATGTTCTTGAGGCGGAAGGCAGGATACATCTGACAAAGAAGGGCAAATATATGAAGGGGGAAGCTTCTGCAATTACCGGAATTTACCAGGCCCATCCCAAGGGATTTGGTTTTGTGTCGGTGGAAGGAGAGAAGGAGGATATCTTCATCCCGGAAGAAGGGGTGAACGGAGTATTTCAGGGAGATACGGTTGAAGTTACAGTCACTGGAATTGCCTCGGGCAAACGCAGGGAAGGCCGGATTACGCGGATTGTGTCTCATGGAATTACGAGGGTAGTAGGGCTGTTTCACATACGTGGGAATAAGAATTATGGTTTTGTGATTCCCGATAATCAGAGGGTTTTACAGGATATTTTTGTTCCGATGGAGCGGGCAAAGGGAGCGGTGGACGGACATAAGGTCGTTGTGGAGCTTATATCTTACGGGACGGATAAAGAGAAGCCGGAAGGCCGGATTGTGGAGATTCTGGGACATGTGAATGACCCGGGAGTGGATATTCTCTCAATTATTAAGGATTATGATTTACCGATGGAATTTCCAGAGCGTGTAATGAATCAGGCGGAGCGTGTGCCGGACTTTGTCAGCGAGGCCGACAGGATGGGACGGAAGGACATCCGGGACTGGACGATGGTTACGATTGACGGAGAGGATGCGAAGGATCTGGATGACGCGATTTCGATTACAAGAACCGAAGACGGTAAAGGATATGTATTAGGAGTGCATATTGCGGATGTTACGAATTATCTGCAGGAACGGAGCGCCCTTGACAGGGAAGCGCTGGAGCGGGGGACCAGCGTGTATCTGGCGGACAGGGTAATCCCTATGCTGCCCCATAAGCTGTCAAACGGCATTTGTTCTTTGAATGCGGGAGAAGAACGCTTAGCGCTTAGCTGTATTATGACATTGGATTCAAAAGGCGCGGTAGCCGGACATGAGATTTGTGAGACGGTGATTCGGGTGGATGAGCGGATGTCTTATACCAGTGTGAAAAAGATTCTGACAGACAGAGACGGAGAGGAAATCCACAGGTATGAGGATTTGGTTCCTATGTTTGAACTAATGGAGGAATTGTCAGGAATTTTACGGAAAAGGAGACATAAAAGGGGCTCGATTGACTTTGATTTTCCGGAAAGCAAGCTGGTGTTGGATGAAGACGGAACGCCGATAGAAATTAAAGCATATGACCGGAATGTGGCGACGAAGATCATTGAAGATTTTATGCTTCTTGCCAATGAGACAGTGGCAGAGGAATACTATTGGCTTGAGCTTCCATTCGTTTACCGGGTTCATGAATCGCCCGATGAGGATAAATTAAAGAAGCTGGCGGCATTTATTTATAATTTTGGATATACCATGCATCTTGGCGGAGATGAGGTGAGACCGGGAGAGATACAGAAGCTCCTGGCGAAAATCGAAGGCACGCCTCAGGAGACATTGATTAGCAGGCTGGCGCTCCGATCTATGAGGCGGGCGCAGTATGCGCCGGATAACGCGGGACATTTTGGACTGGCAGCTAAATATTACACACATTTCACTTCACCGATCAGACGGTATCCGGATTTGCAGATTCACCGGATTATCAAGGATCATTTGAGGGGCCGGATGAATGAAGAGAAGATTCAGCACTACCGGAATATTCTGGACAATGTAACGAAGCAGGCAAGCGATACGGAGCGCCGGGCGGAAGAGGCCGAGCGGGAGACGATTAAGCTTAAGAAGGCCGAATATATGTCCCGTCGGATTGGAAAGGTGTATGAAGGCGTGATTTCCGGCATTACCGGCTGGGGGATTTATGTGGAACTCCCCAATACAATCGAAGGTATGGTGCATGTGGCGAATATGCTGGATGACCACTATGATTACCATGACGATCGGTATGAAATGGCAGGCGCTCATACAGGAAAGGTCTATAAGCTCGGACAGACAGTGTATGTGAGGGTAATAGGAGCGGATTCGCTGACAAGAACCATAGATTTTGAGATGGCAGAAGAAGGAGATATGGAAGATGGCGAAGAGTAATGGGAAGCTGATAGCCAATAACAAGAAGGCATATCACGATTACTTTATACTGGATAATTATGAGACGGGTATTTCTCTTGCAGGGACAGAGGTAAAGTCCCTGCGGATGGGGAAATGCAGTATCAAAGAGGCGTTTGTCCGGATTGAAAACGGCGAAGTGTATATTTATGGTATGCATATCAGCCCCTATGAGAAAGGAAATATTTTCAATAAGGATCCACTAAGGCCGAGGAAGCTTTTGCTTCACCGGGCGGAGATTAACAAGCTTCTGGGAAAAACGAAAGAAAAGGGTATTGCAATTGTGCCGTTAAAGGTATATTTTAAAGGAAGCCTGGTAAAAGTAGAAATCGGTCTTGCCAAAGGTAAGAAGCTATACGATAAGAGGCAGGATATTGCGAAAAAAGATCAGCAGAGAGAGGCGAGCCGGGATTTCAAGGTTCGCAATCTGGGATAGGAGGGGCATGGAATGACTTATTGTGTAAAGTGCGGGGCACAGGTAGAAGACGGAATCGGTATCTGCCCTCAGTGCGGGGCTGTGATCCCGGGGGCGTTTGATACGCCGGAGCCGAAGAATTTATATGGGGAACAGAATACATATAGCGGACAGGGATTTGAGCGTCAGGATATGTATCATGGTCAGGAGAATACTCAGAATAATCAGGCATATGAGAGCCAGGACGCGTATCATGGCCAGACATATAGCCAGGAGAATGCCCAGAATAATCAGACATATGGAGGGCAGTATACATATGGTCAGCAGGGATACGGCTATGAGCAGAATACAGCGTATGACTATGATCCGGACTATTTTCCGCAGGCGGAAGTCCGGGCGAATAAAGTTATGGGAGTTCTTTCATATTTGGGAATCCTGGTGCTGATACCGGCTATTGCGGGGGATAAAAACTCTGATTATTTAAAACAGCATGTGAATCAGGGGTTAGTGTTGTTTGTAATTGAGACGGTATTTAATTTAATTGAAAGAATTGCGGATCATGTGATATTTGTTGGGGGAGCATTGTCATGGGCAATTGACATTGCAGATTTTGCATTTCTGATTCTTGCGATTATGGGAATTGTATCTGCGGCAAAAGGAACAAGAAGGCTGCTGCCTACAATTGGAAATATCAAGATATTTAAATAAATGGGAGAAGTACAATTTTGAGGGTTGAGGGTTATTTATGAAGAGAGAAGGTTTTCAGTCAAGATTAGGATTTATTCTGGTTAGCGCGGGCTGCGCAATCGGAATTGGAAATGTGTGGAGATTTCCGTATGTGGCGGGACAGAACGGAGGCGGTATTTTTGTGCTGCTCTACCTTGTTTTTCTGCTTGGTATGGGCGTGCCTGTACTGACAATGGAACTGGCGGTTGGACGCGCCAGCAGGAAGAGCGCGGTGCTGGGCTATCGGGCGTTGGAGAAACCGGGGAGCAAGTGGCATATTCATGGGTGGTTTTGTATCCTTGGCTGCTATATGTTAATGATGTATTATACGACGGTATCCGGGTGGATGGTTAGTTATTTCTTTAAATTTGCAGCAGGAGTTTTCCGCCCGGGGATGAATGCAGAGGAGTCGGGAGCGGTATTTTCTGAGCTGCTGGCATCGCCGGGAGAGATGGGAATCTGGATGGCGCTGATGGTGATTCTTGGATTTCTTGTGTGCTCTATGGGATTGAGAAAGGGGCTTGAGAGAATCAGCAAGATTATGATGTCGGCGCTTCTTATTCTGATTGTTGTGCTGGCGGTTCACAGTATTCTGCTTTCTGGAGCGTCAGAGGGAATCAGCTTTTATCTGGTTCCCAGTATGGAGAAGGTGAAGTCTGTGGGAATTGCAACAGTGGTTACCGAGGCGATGAACCAATCCTTTTTTACGCTGAGCTTAGGTATTGCGGCCATGGAGATTTTCGGAAGTTATATGACGAAGGAACATTCACTGCCAGGCGAAGCGGTAAGAATCTGCGCGCTGGATACCTTCGTGGCGATTATGTCGGGACTGATTATTTTTCCGGCGTGTTTTTCTTATGGAGTACAGCCGGATGCAGGGCCGTCGCTGATATTTATTACTCTGCCGAATGTATTTGTAAATATGGTGGGAGGCAGGATTTGGGGAGCTTTGTTCTTCCTGTTTATGACATTTGCCAGCTTTTCTACGGTTATGGCTGTATTTGAGAATTTGATTTCTTTCTGTGTGGATATGTTTGGACTTGAACGTAAGAAAGCGGTATTCATCAATGGGGCGATTGTGCTGATAGCAAGTCTTCCCTGTGTATTTGGATACAATATCTGGAGCAATCTGCATCTGATAGGCGGCCGGGATGTGCTGGACAGTGAGGATTTTATTGTGAGCAATCTGTTGCTGCCAATCGGTTCCCTGATTTATCTGTTGTTTTGCGTGACCAGATTCGGATGGGGATTTGACCGGTATATGGAAGAATGTAATCAGGGAGAGGGGCTGAAATTTTCCAAGAAGCTGAAGCCCTATTTCCAGTTTGTGCTTCCGGTTCTGATAATTTTGATTATCGTTCAGGGATTGATAGAATAAGGCGGGAAAGTAGAAGATGGGAAAGATTAAAGTAGTTCTCTGGGACATTGACGGCACATTGCTGGATTTTCAGGTAGCGGAAAAGCATGCCATACACGCCTGCTTTGAGAAGCTCGGCTTAGGCGAATGCACCGATGCAATGCTGGAGGATTATATTGAAATTAATGCGGGATACTGGAGAGGTCTTGAGAGAGGAGAGCTTACAAAGCCGCAGGTACTGGTAGGCAGATTCGAGGAATTTTTTGGAAAGTATGGAATTGATGTGGCCGCGGCTCCTGCATTTAACAAGGAGTATCAGATTCGGCTTGGAGATACCATCTGTTTTTGCGAAAATGGCTTGGAGACGGTAAAGGAGTTGAAGGGTCAGGTATTGCAGTATGCGGTGACGAACGGAACGAAGATTGCCCAGGAGAGGAAGCTGACAGACTCAGGGCTTGAAAAGCTGCTGGATGGAGTATTTATCTCCGAAATAATTGGAATAGAGAAGCCGATGGAGGGATTTTTTGACAAGGTATTTCAGGAAATCGGAGATTTTTGTAAAGAAGAGATGATGATTGTGGGGGATTCCCTTACCAGCGATATACAGGGAGGCAATAACGCAGGAATTGTGACCTGCTGGTATAATCCGGCCGGGAAGGAACGGCCTGCGAACCTTCGCGTTGACTATGATATCCGGGATATTGGCGAAGTGGCGCGCATTGTCGGAAAATAACAGATACGAGAGATAATGGAGTTATTTGCAGGATAGATATGGATTATGAATTGTTACTTCATGAAATATTGAATATTGGAAAAGAGATGATTAAGAGCGGGGCGGAAACAAACCGTACGGAGGATAGTCTGTACCGGATGCTGGAGAGCTATGATGTGGAGCACTGCAGCGTATTTGCAATTCAGAGCGATATTCAGGCGACAATTAAACCGGCGGGAGGCGCGTTTATTACGCAGATTCGGAGGGTTCACAGAACCGGTTTTCATTATGACCGGCTGGATTACCTGAATAATCTGTCCAGATATATCTGTAAGAACCAGCCTTCTATAGAGGAGATACAGGAAAAATATCAGGATGTCATGAATCGGACCCCGCAGCCGTTGTATCTGAAGTATCT
>CATJPU010000110.1 GCA_949742505.1 uncultured Lachnospiraceae bacterium
ATCAACCGTTGCAATGTTGCTCCAATAGCTATTTATCTTATAACCATATATTTTTTTCAGATTCTTATATCTGATCAGAATATCGGTTACAAAATCAAACCGTCCTTCCGCCGCGCAGCGTTCAACCAATTCTATGAGGTCAAGTCTCTTAATTATGTATATGCCGGTGGAAATGGTGCTTGAGGTTGCAATCATCGGCTTTTCCTCAAATTCCTGCACCCTCATATCTTCGTTCATCTTCAAGGTTCCAAAACGGCTGACGTCTTCGAGGGGGTTCAGTTCGGTACATACGATAGTAATGTCAGCGTCTTTGGAAATGTGGTAATTCAGCACCTGCTGGTAATCCAGCTTGTATACTGCGTCTGCTGAGGTGATGATCATGTATGTCTCATTGCACTTTTTCAGGAAATCTATATTTTGATATATGGCATCGGCAGTTCCCCGATACCAGTCTCCGTTTTCCTTCGTGATCGTTGGTGTAAATACGTATAATCCACCGTTTTTTCTTCCGAAATCCCACCACTTGGAAGAGTTCAGATGTTCGTTTAAGGAACGTGAATTGTACTGGGTCAGCACAGCTACCTGTCTGATATGAGAGTTGGACATGTTGCTGAGTGCAAAATCAATTGCCCGGTAGCTTCCCGCGATGGGCATTGCCGCTACAGCGCGTTTGTTGGTGAGGTTTTTCATCCGATGGTTGTTGCCGCCGGCAAGAATAATTCCTGCTGCTTTCATATCCATTCACCTGCCTTTATCAATGTCTCGCCGCTTACCAGTCTTCCGTCCGGATAGTCTTCTCGGCAGGTAATACCGCTGATGGCGGTATTCTTACCAATCTGAACGCCTGACGGTATCACAGAGTTCTCGCCGATGGTTACCAGTCCAAAGTTATAAATATCCGGTTTCATTCGATTCGGCGCTTCTGCGCCGATGCCAAGGGTTGCCTGACTGCCGACCTCTACGCTTTCTGCAATGATTGCCTTGTCAATTACACAGCCCTCTCCGATCGTGACATCCTTCATAATGATTGAATCCCGGACAATAGCGCCTTTTTCAATGATTACGCCGGAACCAATGATGCAGTTATGAACCTGTCCATAAATTTCCGAGCCGTTGCAGATAATACTTCGGTTAATAACGGCCCCGTCTGCGATATACTGAGGCGGAAGCAGACTGCTGTTAGTATAAATCTTCCAGTATTCTTCATATAAATTAAATTCAGGAATAATATCAATCAGTTCCATGTTGGCCTGCCAGTAGGAGCTTAAGGTTCCCACATCTTTCCAGTATCCGTTGTATTCATATGCAAACAGGCGTCTGCCCTGTTCGTGGCAGTGAGGAATAATGTGTTTTCCGAAATCACATCCCGGAACAACATTTAATTTTAGTAGTGCATCACGAAGCACCGGCCAACTGAAGATATAAATTCCCATGGATGCCAGATTGCTCTTTGGATTCAGCGGTTTCTCCTGAAATTCCAGGATTCGTCCGCCGTCTTCTGTCACTACAATGCCGAAACGGCTGGCCTCTTCCATAGGCACCGGCATGGCGGCAATCGTGATATCCGCCTGATTGGCCTTGTGGAAATCCAGCATAATCTCATAGTCCATCTTATAAATGTGGTCGCCGGAGAGAATCAGCACATACTCCGGATGGTAATTCTCCATATATTCCAGATTCTGATAAATCGCGTTGGCCGTTCCGGTGTACCATTCGCTGTGCCTCAACTTCTCATATGGCGGCAGGATGGATACGCCGCCGATGTTGCGGTCTAAATCCCAGGGAATACCGATTCCGATATGGGTGTTCAGTCTGAGCGGCTGATATTGTGTCAGTACTCCAACCGTATCTACACCTGAATTAATACAGTTACTGAGCGGAAAATCGATGATTCTATACTTGCCGCCGAAAGCAACGGCAGGCTTGGCGGATTTGTCAGTCAGTACGCCCAGACGGCTGCCTTGTCCTCCAGCCAGCAGCATCGCTATCATTTTTTTCCGGATCATGATGTCACCCCATTTCTGCTATAATTATATGTAAAGTATACCACACCTCTTTTTTGATGTGAATATTTTTAATAAAAAAAATATGAAAAACATGAAAAATTTGTTAAATATATACAAAGATATGATGAAGAGATATTTGTAAAGATAAAAATTCAGCTTGGATTTTATTGCATATATGTTTATAATGGAATAAATGGGTAACAGATAATATGACAGCTTACAGAAAATATAAGAAAGGTATTGTTTTATGTATAAAATAAATTTTGACCAGCCAATTCACGTACATTTTATTGGTATCGGCGGCATCAGTATGAGCGGACTTGCCGAAATTTTGCTGAAGGAGAATTTTGCCATATCTGGTTCTGATACGAAAGAATCGGCGCTGACAAGACATCTGGAGGAGATAGGAGCGTCTGTATTTTATGGGCAGAAGGCTTCTAATATAATAGAAGGAATTGACGTTGTGGTTTATACGGCCGCAATTCATGAAGATAATGAAGAATACAGGGAGGCAAAGCGGCAGGGGCTTCCTATGTTAAGCAGAGCGGAGTTTTTAGGGCAGATGATGACGAATTATGATATGCCGGTAGCTGTTTCCGGGACTCATGGGAAGACAACGACTACATCTATGCTATCCCATATTATGCTTGCTGACGGACAGGACCCGACGATATCGGTAGGAGGTATCCTGAAGGTAATCGGAGGGAATATCCGGGTGGGCGGTCCGGAAGTATTTCTGACAGAAGCCTGTGAATATACCAATAGCTTTCTGCATTTCTTTCCAAAGACGGCTGTAATTTTAAATATTGATGCAGACCATTTGGATTTTTTTAAGGATTTGCAGGATATCAGGCGGTCATTCCGCAAATTTGCAGAGCTTCTTCCCGCTGACGGGACGCTTGTCATCAATGAGGCCATTGAAGGATTGTCAGAGATTACAGAGGGACTTCCCTGCCGGGTGGTTACATTTGGAGCGGCTTCCTCGGCGGATTACTATGCAGAAGAGCTGGTCCATGATGCGAAAGGAGACGCATCCTTTGACGTGATGAAGAAAGGTCGGAGAATGGGACGTATCCGGCTGTCTGTGACAGGAGATCATAATGTACTGAATGCACTTTCGGCAATCGTAACTGCAGATGTTTTAGGGATCCCGTTTGCATCCATGGAGAAAGGACTGGCCGAATTTGAAGGGACGAACCGCCGGTTTGAATACAAGGGCGAGAGGAATGGATTTACGATTATTGATGATTATGCGCATCATCCTACCGAGATTAGAGCAACCCTTTCTGCCGTTAAGAATTATCCCCACAAGGAGGTCTGGTGCGTGTTCCAGCCTCATACCTATACCAGAACGAAGGCTCTGTTCGATGAGTTTGTGAATGCGCTTTCCGGTGCAGAGCATATTGTACTGGCGGATATTTATGCGGCAAGAGAGACCGACACACTTGGAGTATCTTCTGAGCAGATTGCAGAAGCATTGAAGGACAGAGGGTGTGATGCATATTATCTGTCTTCTTTTGGCGAAATAGAGAAATTTCTGTTAGAAAATTGCAGAAAAGGCGACGTGTTGATAACTATGGGGGCCGGAGATGTTGTAAATATTGGAGAAAGTTTATTGCAGGCATAGTTATCCACATTTTCAACATGTTTTTATCAACAAAAAAACTCGATTTTTCCAAAAAAAGTTCTTTTTTGCTTCTTGCTGCAATGCTATAATGTTCTATGCTAACAAAGAAGAGGCAAGGACGGATGGGACATGACTAAATTGACTTTAACGAATTATGTTCGGGGGAATACAACCCTGTTGGAGAATGAATTTATAGATGAATATATGCCGAAGGCCAACGGCGAGTATGTGAAGGTTTATCTGCTGCTGCTGCGGTATATGGGAGACCCGTCCGCAGAGCTTACGGTTTCCGGAATTGCCGACCTTCTGGAATGTACGGAAAAGGATGTAACCCGTGCGCTGAATTACTGGAAGAAGCAGGGGCTGGTTGATTATGGACAGGCAGTGCAGGAGCTTCAGGATGCTTCTAAGGAAGCGGGCGCAGAGGGAGTGAATCGTTCAGAGATTACTGTTTCCGGCAATAGGAATACCGCAGGAAGTAAGAAGACGGTTCAGATTCCTCCCAGTCAGAGGAACCGTAAAGATTTTGGGGAAGTTATACATGTAACCGAGCAGTATCTTGGGAAGACTCTGACAAAGACAGAATCTGAGGCTATCGTTTATTTTTACGACACCTTAGGGATGTCTGCAGATTTGATTGAATATTTGATTGAGTACTGTGTGGAGAATGGGCATAAGAGTATTCATTACATAAGGAAGGTAGCTCTTTCGTGGGCGGAGGAGAAGATTAAGACGGTAGAGGAGGCTAAGCTTGCATCCAGTCAGTACAACAGAAACAGCTATATTGTACTGAATGCTTATGGAATTAAGGGACGGGCTCCGGCTGCGTCTGAGATGAAGTATATCCGGAGATGGAATGAGGAGTATGGATTCTCTTCGGATTTGATTGTGGAGGCCTGTGATCGTACAATGAAGATGACTCACCAGCCGAGCTTTGGCTATACGGAATCGATTCTTAAAAACTGGATGGACAAGGGTGTGAAGACAATGGCTGATGTGAAAGCCTTGGATTTGCTTCGATTACAGAATAGTGATACGAAAAAAGCAGCGGTGACAGGAGTAGCGAGAACGGTCCGGAATAAGTTTAATAATTTTGAGGGCCGTAAGTATCCGGATATGGATGAACTAACGAAAAAATTAATTGAGACACAATAAAGGAGGTTCCCGTGGCGCTTACCAACGCTCAGTATGATTATTTCATGCGAATATATGAGAAACGACAATTGAATAATGAAGCCCGTCTGCGCGCGCGATTCGAGGAAGTTTACCAGGAGGTTCCGAGACTTCGGACTCTGGATCATTCTATCTCTGAACTTAGTGTGCGTCAGGCGCGTAAATTATTAGATGGAGATAGCGCTGCCTTGACTATATTAAGAAACGACCTCCATCTTCTTTTTGAGGAAAAAAGGCTTCTGCTGGAACAGGCGGGATACCCGGAGAATTATCTGGAACCTACCTATCACTGTCCGGATTGCCGGGACACAGGGTATGTCGGAGAAAGTAAATGTCATTGTTTTAAGAAGGCAATTATAGATTTTTTGTATACCCAGTCTAATTTGCAGGAGGTGTTAGAGAGAGAGAATTTTGGTACGCTTTCTATGGAATATTATTCGGAGAACCATAAAGACCCGCTTACGGGAAGAACCTCGAGAGAGGCTATGGAGACCGCTGTCAGGACCTGTAAGAAATTTGCCAGAGATTTTGGAAAGGATTTTCGTAACCTCCTGCTTTATGGAGATACGGGAGTGGGGAAGACTTTTCTGTCACATTGCATTGCGAAAGAAGTTTTGGAGCAGACATTTTCGGTGATTTATTTTTCCGTATCCCGGTTGTTTGATATCTTTGCGAAGAAGCAATTTCACAAAGATGAGTCGGCAGAGCTTGATTATGAGCATATATACGATTGTGATTTGCTGATTATTGACGATCTGGGTACGGAGGTTTCCAATACATTTACGATTTCTGAGTTGTTTGTGTGTCTGAATGAGAGACTTCTGCGGAAGAAGTCGACGATTATATCTACGAATCTCTCACCGCAGGATTTAAATACAGCATATTCGGAACGGGTATTTTCCCGAATTACCAGCGCATATACCGTTCTTCGAATGACCGGTGACGATATACGAATTCAAAAGAAACTGATGGGCAGATTATAATTTTAGGAGGTACAATTACTATGCTGCGTCGTAACGAACGTAACCTTGATAACATTCCGGTAGGTTCTTTGGGGATTGTTGCCCTTGAGGGGTGCCAGGGAATGGGGAAACTAATCAACGATTATCTTGTAAAATGGCGCCATGAGGATGGCTCAGAATTCAAAGATCATATTGCGTTTGGCGGCTATGAGAAAGATTCTTATCTTGTGGATGCCGATGTTCCGCGGTTTGGATCCGGCGAGGCAAAAGGCATTATTAATGAATCCGTAAGAGGGATGGATATCTATATACTGGTGGATGTATGTAACTACAGCCTGACTTATTCACTGACAGGGAATGTGAACCATATGTCGCCGGACGATCATTTTCAGAATCTTAAGCGGATTATTGCGGCGATTGGCGGCAAAGCAAGGCGGATTAATGTGATTATGCCATTCTTGTATGAGAGCCGTCAGCATAACCGCAGGGGAAGAGAATCTCTGGACTGTGCGATTGCGCTCCAGGAGCTGGTTCGTATGGGAGTAGATAATATCATTACGTTTGACGCGCATGATCCGAGAGTGCAGAATGCAATTCCGCTGCATGGATTTGAGACGGTGCGTCCGACTTACCAGTTTGTGAAGGGGCTTCTCAGTACGGTAAAGGATTTAAAGATTGACAGTGACCATATGATGGCAATCAGCCCGGACGAAGGAGCGACGGAGCGGGCGATTTATCTGGCAAGCGTGCTGAATCTTGATATGGGAATGTTCTATAAGAGACGGGATTACAGTCGGATTGTTAACGGCCGTAATCCGATTATCGCGCATGAATTTTTAGGCTCAGAAGTGGAGGGCAAGGACGTTATTATATTGGACGATATGATTTCTTCCGGGGACAGTATTCTGGATGTGGCAGGTCAGCTGAAACAGCGGAAAGCGAAGCGCATCTATGCTGCTGCAACGTTTGGACTGTTTACAAGCGGTATGGATAAATTTGATAAGGCTTATGAAGAAGGGCTGATTAACGGTATACTTACGACAAACCTGATTTATCAGACGCCGGAGCTTCTGTCCAGACCGTATTATATCAACTGCGATATGAGCAAATATGTGGCCCTGATGATTGATACCCTCAATCATGACAGCTCGATTAACAGCATTCTGAATCCTGCAGACAGGATTCAGAACGTTGTGGAGATGTATAAGCGGGGCGAGGAGATTACACATTAGAGGAGATTATTCAAGATTCAATAAGCAAAAGGTCATTTTTTTGCCTGTGGAAGGGTGGCTGAAAGAGAGTCTGTATGCACAGAGGCAGAGAGTCTGCCATCCGAAAGCGGCTTTTGCATGCGGATTGTATTTCGTGTCGCCGATAATGGGACAGCCCATGTGTGCAAGCTGGACGCGGATTTGGTGATGACGACCGGTGTCCAGAGTAACTTCTAAAAGAGTGCAGGAAGCTATGCTTTCTGCACTTTTTGAAGTAAAGTGCGGAAATATTTCATCATAGGAGATGTTCTGACCGGACAGGATACGGTAGTTTAGCCTCGCCTCTTTGGCGCCTGCCGCAGTCTTTTCACAGATGCGGGATGTGTTGGTGCGTCCGTCTTTTGTCATATAGTCGGTAAGGCTGCCCTGTCTGCAGGCCGGAACCCCGTCAACCAGAGCCAGGTACTGCTTGCCGAAGTTTCCGGAAGTAAGCTGCCGATTCAGAATCTTAGCAGCTTCCCTGGTTTTGGCAAAGACAAGAATACCTGCCACAGGCTGATCCAGCCGGTGAATTACGGCTAGGTAAGGCTGGCTGTATTTCTTTGAGGCAGATGAACGGCAGGAGGAAGCGATGTGATTTAGAATCATATGCTCCAAATCCAAAGCGCCGGCTTTCCGGTTCTGCACAGCAAGCCCATGGGGCTTTAAGCAGACAATGATGTGTTTGTCCTCGTATAGAATCTGTAAATTGGTATTCATAGAGCGCCTCCTATAGTTCCTGTTCATTTCAATCAATTCTGTTTAAAAGGATAAGGTTATTCCTCACTGCTTATTTGTATTATCATATGCATAGTCCTGCAACTATACCTTGTGAAACGGCCGCATGGCCATAATGGGGTGCCCGGAGGGTATACCTTGTGAAACGGCCGCATGGCCATAATGGGGTACCCGGAGGGTATACCTTGTGAAACGGCCGAATGGCCATTAGGGGTGCCCGGAGGGTATACCATATTGGACATTAGCAGTCCGATAAGTATATTTTAACGCATGATAAAGAAAAATACCATATGAAAGAAAATGATACATAAAATGTTGACATATGATAAATGATAAGATATAATATATGTAATCTAAATTTAATGTTCTGAAATATAAGCGGATTTTCTCCGTATTCGTGCAATATCTGCCGATAAATCCAGAATAATACGTGGAATCCCAGAAAAAATCATGAAATATATTGCAACTTTTGTGAAACTATCTTATAATCAAAGGAAGAACTATATGATGAAAAAAATGAAAGTGTATTTAGATACTTCGGTGATTAGTTATTTATTACAGGAAGATTCGCCGGGGAAGATGGCGGAGACTCAGAGATTGTGGAAGTTGTTTGAACAGAACAGATTTGACATATATCTCTCAACGGTTACATTGGAAGAGGTGAACGGGTGTCCTGAGCCAAAAAGAAGTAAATTGTGGGATTATATGGAGCAGATAACATATACGACGCTCGGCATTTCATATGAAGCATTGGAGGTAGCCGGACAGTTAATTGAAATGAAGATACTTACCGAAAAAAGCTTTGATGATTGTCAACATATTGGCGCAGCCGTTGTGAATGGATGTGATTGTATTGTCTCATGGAATTTTAAGCATATAGTAAATATTAAAACCATTAATGGATTAAGAAAAGTTACATATCTTAGGGGATATAAAGCGATTGAGATATGGAATCCGTCAATGCTGTTAGAATGGAGGGATAATGGTGGAAAAACCTATTTTGAGTCCAAATTTTACCATAGATGATATTCATAAACTGCGGGAATATAATTATGAAATGACAAAACATATGACTCTCGAAGAAAAAATGGATTATTATAACAGTAAAGGAAGAGAAGTTCTGAAAGAATTAGAAAAAAGGAAGTCAGGAAATTCGGTTTTGGAAAAATCTCCTTGACAAATGAATCTGATTCCAGTAGAATAACATTCAACGAAAAATCCGCTTGTAATGATAGTTACAAAAGGCGGAACCGGCGATGAAGAGAATAGTAATTGCAAGGAAGTTCAACAGAGAGGGAGCCGTATGCTGAGAGGTTCCCGGACCAAGATGCGATGAACCTGCCTTGGAGCCACTGCATGAAAGTGCAGCGTATTATCGGCGTTAACGGTTATATGAGTGAACTGCAGGAATCTGCGGTTAATTAGGGTGGTACCGCCGAGCGTTTCGGTCCCTTAGGGAGCAGGAATGAAGGCGGTTTCTTTTTTATAGGGAATTTCTTTGGAAGATTCCTGTCGGAACTCGCCGGAACAGAAATCTGTATTTCCCATTCAGGAGCTATTTCTTAACAGCTTCTGAAAAGATGTGGGGCAAGGGTCCTGCGGAAAATGAAAGGAAAAGGAGAAAAGACATGGCAAAGGAAAAAATGGTAAAAAACATCACGTCGCGTGAAGAGAATTTCGCTCAGTGGTATACGGATGTGGTACGGGAAGCGGAGTTATGTGATTATTCGAGCGTAAAGGGCTGTTTGAATTATCTCCCTAACGGATATGCAATCTGGGAGCTGATTCAGGCGGATCTTGATAGGAGATTTAAAGAGACAGGCGTAGAGAATGTATCCCTTCCGCTGCTGATTCCGGAATCCCTTCTGGAGAAGGAGGCGGATCATGTGGACGGATTTGCGCCGGAGGTTGCATGGGTTACCCATGGCGGTATGGAGAGACTTCAGGAGAGACTTTGTATTCGTCCTACGTCAGAGACCTTATTCTGTGATCTGTGGGCAAGAACGGTGAAGTCCTACAGAGACCTTCCGAAGGTGTGGAATCAGTGGAACTCTGTACTTCGCTGGGAGAAGACAACCAGACCGTTCCTTCGTTCAAGAGAGTTCTTATGGCAGGAAGGACATACCATCCATGCGACATACGAGGAAGCGGAAGAGCGCACCATTCAGATGCTGCACGTATATGAGGACTGTTACAAGGAGACGCTGGCGATTCCGTTTGTATCAGGAAGAAAGGCGGAGCATGAGAAATTTGCCGGAGCGCAGGATACCTACACCATTGAGGCGCTGATGCATGACGGTAAGGCGCTGCAGTCGGCAACCAGCCATTTCTTCGGAAGCGGCTTCCCGGATGCATTTGATATCAAGTATGTAGATAAGAATAACGAGCTTCAGAGCGTATATGAGACGTCATGGGGATGGTCTACCAGAAGTATCGGAGCGCTGATTATGGTTCACGGCGATGATGACGGACTGGTTCTGCCTCCGCATGTTGCGCCGGTTGAGTGCCGGGTGATTCCGGTTGCACAGCATAAGGAAGGCGTGCTTGACAGGGCGAATGCGCTTTTGGATGAGTTGAAGAAGGCTGGTTACCGGGTGAAGATTGACGATTCCGAGAAGAGCCCGGGCTGGAAGTTCTCTGAGCAGGAGATGCTTGGAATTCCTACACGTATTGAGATTGGACCGAAGGATATTGAGAAGAATCAGGTGATTGTGGTACGCCGCGATACCCGCGAGAAGATTGTCGTATCTTTGGATGAGATCGCAGAGAAGCTTCGGGATATCTTGGAGACGATTCAGCAGGATATGTACAAGAGAGCCGAAGAGTTCCTGAACAGCCACATTTACACAGCGACAACGCTGGATGAGATGAAGGAGAAATTCACAGCCAGCAGAGGCTTTGTGAAAGCTTGCTGGTGCGGAGATCCGGAATGCGAAGGCGAAGTGAAGTATGTAACGGGAGGCGCGGCAACAAGGTGTCTGATCGAGGATGAAGAATTTGTTTCTGATAAATGTATCTGGTGCGGCAAGCCTGCAAAGCATATGGCATATTGGGGAAAATCCTACTAAAATGAGAATGAAACTGCCGGATAAAGTGAATACGATTATCCATACACTGCAGTCTCATGGCTATGAGGCTTATGCTGTAGGGGGCTGCGTCCGGGATTCTATACTGGGAAGGGAGCCGGAGGACTGGGATATTACCACTTCCGCCATGCCGGAGGAAACGAAGGCGCTATTTTCCCATACATTCGATACGGGAATTGCCCATGGTACGATTACGGTGCTGCTTGACCGGGGAGGCTTTGAGGTGACAACATACCGGGTTGACGGAAAATACGAAGACAGCCGGCATCCCAAAGAAGTCACCTTCGTGCGTAATCTAAGAGAAGATTTGCTCAGACGGGATTTTACGATAAATGCCATGGCTTATAATGAGGACGACGGTTTAGTAGATATCTTTGGAGGTTTAGAGGATATTGAGCAGGGAATCATCCGGTGCGTCGGCGATGCCAGAGCGCGGTTTTCCGAGGACGCCCTACGTATTTTACGGGGCGTCCGCTTTGCTGCCCAGCTTGGCTTTGGGATTGAGGAAAAGACCAGAGAAGGAATGCGGTGTCTTGCGCCGACGCTGCAGAAAATCAGTGCTGAACGGATTCAGACGGAGCTGGTGAAGATGTTGCTGTCCCCCAGACCGGATATGCTGAGGGATGCTTATGATTTAGGGATTACGAAGGAATTTCTTCCGGAATTTGACCGGGCAATGGCAACGAAGCAGGAGACGCCCCATCATATGTATACGGTAGGGGAACATACCCTGCACGCTCTAAAGAATATCCGCAGTAACAGAACGCTCAGACTTACGATGCTGATGCATGATCTTGGCAAGCCGGAGAAGAAGACCGTCGATGAAGAAGGAACCGCGCATTTTAAAGGACATGCGGAAATAAGCAGAAGAATGGCGGGACAAATCATGCGCAGGCTGAAGTTTGACAATGCCACTTTGCACAGCGTAGAGAAACTGGTGTACTACCATGATTACCGCATGCCGGTAACAGAAAAGAATGTAAGGCGGGCGATGAATAAAATCGGGGAAGATTTGTTCCCCTTATACTTGGAAGTCCGGCGCGCCGATGTTCTGGCACAGAGCATGTACCTGCGGGAAGAGAAGCTGGCAGACATAGACGGAGTAGAGGCGCTGTATCAGAAGATTGCGGCTGCAGGCCAGTGCGTCACCTTAAAAGACCTGGCCGTTACCGGCAGAGACCTGATAGCGGCAGGTATGAAGCCGGGCAAAGAGATCGGAGAGACCTTAAACCGCCTTCTGGAGCTGGTTATTGAGGAGCCGGAGATGAATACAAGAGAAAAACTTCTGAAACATATTTCTTTATAATTTAAAAGCAGTTTCTTCCTCCTGCAATCTAAAGGGAATAATCATCCCCTTTCCTTCATACATTGAAAAGAACGGATGAATAAAGGTGCAGGGGTTTTGGTTATGCAAGAATATGAACTGAAAGTACTGGAACAGTATGATGTCAATGTAAAGGGCACCCGAAAGACCAGAGGTGCATTTTTTTGTGATACGGAACAGGGCTTGTTCCTATTAAAAGAAGCAGGAATATCCGAAAAAAGAGTACCTGCATTATATAGACTGGGGGAATTATTGAAAAAGGCAGGATATGCATATGTAGACCAGATTCTGCCAAATGCGGAAGGCGGCTATATCAGTGTGTCAGAAGACGGAGGCAGATATATTCTGAAACATTGGTATTATGGCAGAGAATGTGACGTCCGCAGAAGCAGAGAACTTTCTCAGGCAGTTAAGAATCTGGCAAGACTGCATCTGATTATGGTAATGCCGGCGGAGGAGTATGTATTTCAAGAATCCCGTTTAAAGGACATCTATGACAGCCATAACAGGGAGCTTCGAAAGGTGCGTAAATTTGTCCGGAACAGGACGGTTAAAGGGGATTTTGAGCTGCAGTTTCTGAAGGAATACGAATCGTTGTATGAATGGGCGGATGCGGCTGTCAGTGAACTTGAGGCTTCATCGTATGATGAACTGTATTCAGACAGTATTGGGAGCGGATTTCTGGTGCATGGGGAATATAATTATCATAATGTATTGATGACAACAGAAGGGATTGCCACAACTAATTTCGAGAAATTCCGGCGGAATGTACAGGTGGAGGATTTATACTATTTCCTTCGGAAAACGATGGAAAAACATGGATGGAATATGCATTTGTGTGATTGTATGCTGAATGCTTACAGCGCAATCCGGCCGATTAGCGACAGGGAGATGGAGTATTTGAAGGTTAGATTTATTTATCCTGAGAAATTCTGGAAGATTACAGGTTCCTACTATCGCTCGAATAAGGCATGGATAGCCGTTAAGAATGTAGAGAAATTCCAGACTGCAATTACGCAAACAGAGGAAAAGAAGCAGCTTTTGAAGGAAATATTTTCCTTCCGGTTATAGAGTATACGCTTGAAAGCCTATTAACCAGAGGCTTTCAGGGATATTTCCTTGACAAACATATAGAAAAGATGTATAACAAGAATGAGGCATAATGTTGTAAAGAAACAAGAGGAGGAAATTATTCATGAATAAGACAGAATTGGTAGCAGCAATCGCTGAAAAAGCGGAGTTATCCAAGAAGGATTCTGAGAAGGCTTTGACAGCGTTTGTTGAGGTTGTTAC
>CATJPU010000111.1 GCA_949742505.1 uncultured Lachnospiraceae bacterium
ATACAATTCCGTAAGCCGGACCAGTATATTTATACTGTTTTTATACAAAACATCCCGGTAAACAGTGGCCATCTGACCTGCTAAAGCAGGTGGCATATCATCAAAAAAGCCTAGTTCTTGACTTTGTGATAATGCGTATTTCTTCTGAGTTATTGCCCTCTTTTCTTCCGGTGAAACCATTAATACGCTTGTAAACGGCGCTGTGGACCTCGTTACTTCTGTATAATCATTAAACTGATTCATTTTCGCTAAAATGGCATCTATATCGTCCATCCTTATATTTTCCTGATAAATTGTACTCACAAATTCACTCCTTCTATTTTTTTAATCCATATTTGACTACCATAGTTTGTTTCTAATTCACTCGTTGTCAGATTGTATCTTCTTCCAAATAGGGTATACAATATCGAACCTTTTATTTCTATACCAAGATAGACAGTATATAGATACTGAGTTCCTTCCAGCATTCCATATACTTCACTCGCATTAATTATCGGAAGTAATACGGTATAGTATGAAAACGGTGGATTAAAATTAGTATTAGATGACGCATAATAGGTAATTCTAACATGGTTATATCCTGCTATTGATTTCCTTAAATTGACGGTTTTTCCCTCACCAAAATTGATATATCCATCATCCCATAATACATTATCCACATTATGAGAAGGACCTGTACTATGCCAGTCATACCATCTATCATTTGCGAATAACCGGCTGTAAACCTTCCCGGATCCGTCATATTGGATTAACATTTTAACGCCATATTCCTGCATGGATATAGAAAAGAGTAATCCATAGTTTATGGGAGGTATGGACCCGGCACAATCTTCACTTACATTAAACCAGTAAATTCCACTCGGCGGGTTGTCGAAATCTGTTATTATCTTCGGCGGGAGAATTATTTTGTCCTGCTTTCCATCAAATATAACCTGAAATGCGTCTAATATCATAGAGGCCCGATAAATCTCATTTACCCCCCCCCCTGTATCAAACTGTATACTCCCCATCGAGTCCCAAGGAATTGCCCCGCTTTCAAAGGACAGATCCATCTTGCAGGGACAGGACGGTACATTTACTTCAAATTCCAGATAATATGTTTCTTCGGTCTCGTCGTACACTTTCCGTACCTGCGTAACGACTGCGTCCCCTGTGTGGGAGGAGTTCAGCACCCTTACTTTGGAGCCGGCCCACGTCTCCGTTATGACAAACTTGCATGCCTGATCATAAGCCCCTGCGCTGGTTGTTGGGGTGCAGGAGAAGGATACGGCCAGCGTCTCCGAATCCGGAATGTCAGCCCTCAGCATAGCGCTCTTTGGAAGCTTTGCAATCTTAAGCCAGCCAGAGGTTACCGGAACGGTCAGGGAGGATTTGAAAGCATTTGGCTTCCTGTCAAACTGCCCCTGCACATCCCCGGTTAAGCCGCTGAGGTATCCCAGCGTATCCGAGGCCAAATCCGAGGCCGCTACCATCCCGCCCGCATCCGAGACCAGCACTTTTTCCTCCGGCAGGTTACTCCCGAGAAGCGTACTGGCCGCCCCGTCCGACAGGTCTGAAAACCACTTTCGGATTTTTCCCATTATTTCTGACATCCTGTTCCCACTGTTTACATTCGCTCTGTTTTCCGCTTCGTCAAACACAACGGTTGTGTCGGATGCGTCTCCATCCGTCGTTAAACTTCCGCCCTCCGACAGCACCTGCCAGTATTCATTATTTCTTTCCGGCGCATTCCCGGTTGTCAGCTTTTTCGCCACATAGGACGCGCCCCCGTAAAATACCACGTCCAGAAAATCATAGACAGCGGTTTCCTCGTACTCTCCTTTGATTAAGAACCCTATTCTGCCCGCATTGTTCATACCGTCAACCCCCATTCTAAATTTCCATGATTCACAGCAAAGTCAAAGCTTCCGCCCTCATAGAGCAGATGCCCGGTTCCCAAATCCACCGTAAATACCGGA
>CATJPU010000112.1 GCA_949742505.1 uncultured Lachnospiraceae bacterium
ACAGCCTTCAGGCGTATAACAGCGCGTTGTCCGGCGGAGCGGCAGAGCTCTTACAGGGCGGGAGCCAGCTTGCCGGAGGAGTCAGCCGGCTTGCAGATGGAGCGGCAGCTCTGAATGACGGCGCTGGAGCGCTGTCAGAAGGGGCCGGAACGCTTTCGTCAGGAGCAGGCACGCTGGCAGAGGGGGCGGGAACGCTCTCAGCGGGGATGACTACGCTCACAGCGGGAACGGGAACGCTTTCAGAGGGAGCGGATACCCTTTCATCAGGAGCCGACGCGGTTTCAGAGGGAGCGAATACACTTTTAGCGGGAACAACTGCGCTTTTCGAGGGAGCAGATACCCTTTCGGAGGGAAGCAGGACGCTTCTGGACGGTACAAATGCGCTGGCGGAAGGCAACCGGACGCTTGCCGACGGAATGGCAGAGTATAAGACAGAGGCAATTGATAAGCTGACAGACTTATTCGACGGAGACATTTCCAAAGTGAAGGACAGATTAAAAGCAATGGCGGACCTTGGGAAAGATTATCAGTCCTTTGCCGGGATTTCCGCTGAAATGAAGGGAACAACGAAATTCATTATAGAGACGGAAGGTGTGGAAGAGTAGCGGATGGATTTATCGAGGTCAATCAGGATAAAATGGATTAAGTATCACAATAAACCGCAAAAATGAAAATGCGGAGTGAAAAGAAACGGGGTCTTTCATGCTGAAAGGCTCCGTTTATTTATCATATAGGAAACTTCGTTCTCTATTTGATAAAAACTCTTCGTGAGATGCGCGTAAAAATCTTGATTTGTGTAGAAAATAGAGTTATAAAAGTCTTGATTTCCGTAGAAAGTAAATTGCAAAAAAATTGATTTATGTTATAATATCCATATCTGCCGAAATAGTGCGGCAATCAGGAGGATAGAACTATCATGCGCAGAAAAATATATGATCGTCTGTTACAATGGAAAAAGAAGAATGACGGGAAGAGCGCGGTTCTTGTGCAGGGCGCCCGGCGTGTTGGAAAAAGTTATATCGTTGAAGCATTTGCAAAGGCAGAGTATCGTTCGTACATTTTGATTGATTTCAATCTCGTTGATACGCAGGTCAGAGATTTATTTCTCTATGATTTGAATGATCTGAATACTTTTTTTCTCAAGCTTGCGACATATTTTAATACAAAGCTTTATGAACGTCAGTCTTTAATCGTTTTAGATGAAGTGCAATTATTTCCAAGAGCCAGAAGTGCGATCAAATATCTTGTGGCTGATGGGCGTTATGATTATATTGAAACAGGTTCCCTTATTTCCATCAGAGAAAATGTAAAAGATATTCTGATTCCATCAGAGGAAGATCACATCAATTTATATCCCATGGATTTTGAAGAGTTTCTCTGGGCGGCTGACAATGAGACAATGATGGGCCTTATTCAAAACTGTTTTGAGAATAAAAGACCGCTTGGACAGGCTCTGCACAGAAAAGCAATGGATCTGTTTCGCCAGTATTTGATTATAGGAGGGATGCCGCAGGCTGTGAAAGCCTACATATCCAGTCATGATTTTGATGAGGCCGACCAGGTGAAACGAAGGATTTTGGATTTATACAGGAATGATATCCGTAAACATGCCAGAGGCTATGAGATGAAAGTTGAAGCAATCTATGATGAATTGCCATCGCAGTTAAAAAATCAAAACCGGCATTTTAAACTGTCTTCCTTGAAAGAAGGAGCCAGGTTTGATGAATATAAGGATGCGCTTTTCTGGCTGTCAGACGCTATGATTGTGAATCATTGTTATAATTCTACTGAGCCGGGTATCGGATTGAATCTGAACCGCGACCGCACTCTTTTGAAGTGTTACATGGGAGATACCGGATTACTGGTCAGTCATGCTTTCGATGAAAAAGGAATTGTAAGCGAAGAGATATATAAAAAATTGTTGTTGGGCAAATTAGAAGTCAAAATGGGAATGATTGTGGAAAATATCGTTGCGCAGATGCTGACGGCAAGCGGACATAAACTTTATTTTTATGCAAATTCGTCGAGGGATGACGCTCAGGCCCGTATGGAGATAGATTTTTTGATAGCAAAAAACAGAATATTCAGCCGGCATAATATTTCCCCGATTGAAGTAAAGTCCAGCAAAAACTATACATTATCTTCTCTTAAAAAGTTCAGGAGAAAATACGGGGAACAGATGCATATTCCATATGTATTGCATACGGGAGATTTGAAGGAAGAAGATGGAATTTTATATTTACCGCTTTATATGACGTCATTTCTTTGAGAAGTGGAAATCAGTTATTTTTTACGGGTCAGGAACGCGTACTGGCTGGGAGGGATATAAGTGGAAGCGTATACAGGCTTTGCAGAAGTGTATGATATTTTTATGGATAATGTTCCCTATGAAGAATGGGCCGAATATTTGTGCCGTCTTCTGAAAGAGTACGGGGTTGTAAAAGGGCTGGTATTGGATCTCGGATGCGGAACCGGGAATCTTACCATGAGGCTGGCAGAGAGCGGCTACGATATGACAGGGGTAGACGCTTCATCTGAGATGCTGCAAATCGCAATGGATAAGAAGAATGAGACGGGATATGATATTTTATATCTGCTTCAGGATATGAGGGAGTTTGAACTTTACGGTACGATCCGGGCTGTGGTAAGCGCCTGCGACAGCGTGAACTATATTACAGAACCGGAAGAGCTTATACAGGTATTTTCGCTGGTAAATAATTATCTGGATCCGGCGGGGATCTTTGTATTTGACTTTAATACGGAATACAAATACAGGGAGCTTTTAGGGAATCAGACGATTGCGGAGGACCGGGAAGAGAGCAGTTTTATCTGGGATAATTATTATGATGAAGAGCAGAGAATCAACGAATATGAGCTGACGCTGTTTATCCGGGAGGAAGACGGCAGGTACGGGAAATACCAGGAGACGCATTTTCAGAGAGCATATACGCTGGAGGAAATGAAAGCGCTGCTTGAGAGGTCGGGGCTGGAATATGTAACGGCATACGACGCCTATACGAAGAATCCTCCACATGCGGAGAGCGAACGTATCAGCGTAGTGGCCAGAGAGCGGGGGAAGAGTTGTACTTTGGCCGAAAAAGAGCTATAATGTGAAATACGGGGCTGTTGATGAAGAGGGCCCGAAAGAGAGCTATGTGAAAGGACAGGAGACAGATGAAGGACTATATTGTAAGAGGAGTGGCTGCAGACAGCCAGATCTGCGTCTTTGCCGCATGTACAACCGCGGTTGCCGAGGAAGCGAGGAGACGCCATAATACCAGTCCCACAGCGACGGTAGCGCTGGGGCAGCTGATGACGGCGGGAACCATGATGGGCGCTATGATGAAGAATGATACGGATATCCTGACCTTGCAGATCCGGGGAGACGGTCCGATTGGAGGAATTACAGTTACTGCGGATAATCAGGGAAATGTGAAGGGATATGTATTGAACCCCGAAGCGTCCGTCCCGGCAAAGAACGGTAAGATTAATGTAGCGGATGCTCTGGGCATTGGTCTTTTGAATGTGATTAAGGATATGGGACTAAAGGAGCCTTATGTGGGACAGACAATTTTAGCGACCAGCGAGATTGCGCAGGATTTGACCTATTATTATATGAACTCAGAGCAGATTCCCTCATCCGTAGGGCTTGGGGTGCTGATGGAGAAGGACAATACGGTGAAATGCGCCGGAGGATTCATTCTGCAGCTGATGCCTTATGCGGAAGATGCGGTGATTGACAAACTGGAGGAGAATCTGAAAGGAATTACGTCTGTGACAGAACTGTTGGAACAGGGATATACGCCGGAGATGATGCTGAAAGCGCTGCTTGAGGGTATGGACCTTGAGATTACGGATACGCTGCCTGCGAGGTTTTACTGTAACTGCTCGAAGGAGCGCGTGGAGAAAGCGGTTGTGAGCATTGGCAGGGAAGAGATTCAGAATATGATTGACGACGGCGAGGATATTGAGGTGAAATGCCATTTCTGCAATACCGCCTATCAGTATACGATTGCGGAACTACAGGATATTTTAGAGAGAAGCTAGCTTTTCGGTATTTTAAGGAAGAGCAGAAGAAACAGGAATATACTGTCGGAGAGGAAATTTCGGCAGATAAGGAGGAAAAGGAAGATATGAAGCATGGATTTGTAAAGGTAGCGGCGGCGACGCCGGACATCCGGGTGGCAGACGTGGCATTTAATAAAGAACAAATCTGTCAGATGATGGATGAAGCAGTTTCCGGGGGAGCTAAGATTGTGGCGTTCCCGGAACTGTGCGTTACCGGCTATACCTGCGGCGATTTGTTTACGCAGGATGCGCTTCTTGACCACGCCAGAGAAGCGCTTTTTGAGATTGCGGCGCATACAAAGGACAAAGATGCGCTGGTTTTTGCAGGCGTGCCGCTTGCCGTAGAAGGGGAGCTTTATAATGTGGCGGCCGCTATGAACCGGGGGCGGATTCTGGGACTGGTTACCAAGACATTTTTACCGAATTACGGAGAATTTTATGAGATGCGGCAGTTCCGGGAAGGACCGGAAATTGCGAGAAGGATTCGGCTTGGAGACGAGTGGATTCCCTTTGGACCGCAGATTATTTTTGAGGCGAAAGGCATGGAGAATCTAATTGTAACGGCAGAAATCTGTGAGGACGTATGGTCTCCTGTCCCGCCAAGCATTCAGGCGGCAAGGGAAGGGGCGACGGTTATTGTCAACTGTTCCGCGAGTGATGAGACTATCGGCAAGGACGGTTACCGGGAGAGCCTGATAAGCGGCCAGTCTGCAAGGCTGATTGCCGGATATATCTATGCCAATGCAGGGGAAGGGGAATCGACGACGGACTTAGTATTCGGCGGTCATAATATGATTGCGGAGAACGGAACGGTTCTGGCAGTGAGCAAACGGTTTGAGAACGGAATCATTTATTCGGAGCTGGATGTGAACCGTCTTGCCAGCGAAAGAAGGAAAAATACGACCTTCAAGATGTCTGACGGACGCACCCTTATGAGGACTGTTTTTGAGATTGAAGTTAGGCCGACGAAGCTGACAAGGCGTTTTGATTCCCGTCCCTTTGTGCCGGATGAGGAGAGGGAGCGTGCAAAACGCTGTGAAGAAATCCTGACCATTCAGGCAATGGGGCTGAAAAAAAGGCTGATGCATGCGAATGCTAAAAGTGCGGTGGTGGGAATCTCGGGAGGCTTGGATTCCACGCTGGCCCTGCTGGTGACGGCGAAGGCGTGTGACGCGCTGGGACTGGACAGAAAGCAGATTTTAGCGATAACCATGCCCTGCTTCGGCACCACTGACCGGACCTATAACAATGCCTGTAAGATGTCTCTTTCGCTGGGAGCAGAGCTTCGGGAGGTACCCATTAAGGATGCGGTGACACAGCATTTCAAAGATATCGGGCATGACCCTGAAGACCACAGCGTAACCTACGAGAACAGCCAGGCCAGGGAGCGGACCCAGGTGATTATGGATATTGCCAATGAGAAGGGCGGACTGGTAATCGGAACCGGAGACATGTCGGAACTGGCTCTTGGATGGGCGACCTATAACGGGGATCACATGTCCATGTATGGGGTAAATGCTTCCGTTCCCAAGACTCTGGTGAGGCATCTGGTTCGTTATTATGCGGATACGACGGAAGATAAGGAGCTTCGGGCGGTGCTTTACGACGTACTGGATACGCCGGTGAGCCCAGAGCTCCTGCCGCCGAAAGACGGTAAGATTGCGCAGAAAACGGAGGATTTGGTGGGGCCTTATGAGCTGCATGATTTCTTCTTATATTATTTCCTGCGTTTTGGATATGCTCCCAGCAAGATTTATCGGATTGCCCGGTATGCTTTTGCAGGAGAATATGAGGATGCAGTGATTTATAAATGGCTGAGCACCTTCTGCTGGAGGTTCTTTAGCCAGCAGTTTAAGCGCTCCTGCCTCCCGGACGGGCCGAAGGTGGGAACCGTCGCCCTGTCGCCGAGAGGAGACTGGAGGATGCCAAGCGACGCGTGCGCGGCAAGCTGGATGAGGGACCTTGAGACGGTGAAACCGGAGATCAGTGAAGTTGTATAGAATATGAAATAGAGAGGAGAATGCATGATGGGTAAATTAGCAGACAGTGCTGTAAATAAATTTGTGGATAAAGGGTATAACTGCTGTCAGGCGGTAATCTGTGCCTTCTGTGAGGAATACGGGACAGCGGAGCTGGACGCATTTAAAATGACGGAAGGTTTTGGCTCAGGCATGGGCGGCCTGGGGGATACCTGCGGGGCGGTGACCGGGCTTTTCCTTACCCTGAGCCTTGCCAACAGCGCCGGGGATATGGAGAAACCGAAGGAAACGAAGATGGATACCTATAAGAAAGTTCGTGAGGCAGCGGGGGCATTTAAGGAAAAGCATGAATCTCTGTACTGCCGGGAAATTCCCAAGGAAAAAGGCTCCCAGCCGCTTCCAAGCTGTATCAGATGCGTGAAGGATGCGGCGGAGATTGCGGAGCGGATGTTGGGATAAATTTGGAAACTTTTCCGTTTCTGCAACCGGAAGTTTACATGCAATTCCTGAAAGGCAACACAGAATTTATAGACCCTTTTCTGTAAATACGGCAGAATATGAGTAACCCGGTGCTTTATGCACAGCGGCCCTCGAATCATATATATGGAGAAGCGGGCCCTGTATTGTGCGGCGAGGGAATATTATACAAGAAAAAGGTGATGTTATGAACAAGTTTGGAGAGAATCTGCAGTTTTACAGGAAAAGGGAGAATCTGACGCAGGAGCAGCTGGCAGAGCGGCTGGAAGTGTCCAGACAGACGGTTTCGAAATGGGAGGCAGGTATATCTTTCGCGGAAATGGAAAAGCTCCTGCAGCTCTGCGATTTATTTTCCTGCGATATGGATACGCTGCTTAGAAAAGATGCAGGCGAGGCGTCGGTGGAGGATAATATTGCACACAGAGCGCATATGAAAAGTTTTAGGATAGAGATTACCATCGGTGTTGCAATCTGTATCCTGGGGGCAGCGCTGTATGAGATACTGGCCGGATTTCAGATACCGGAGGGTGTTGGAGATACGGTGTTTTTGTCTGTTATGATTTTGGCGGTACTGATTTTTATTGTCTGCGGCATTCAGAATGATAATTATAAGAAGAAACATCCGGTGATACAGGATTTCTATACAGAGGAAGAAAAGGAAGCGTTTGACCGGAGATTCCCGGTACAGATGGCGGCGGCAATCGGGGTGATTCTAATCGGGATGCTGGTATTTGGGATGAACGGGGAACATCTGCCCCTGAAAGCCGGAATGAACGTGGAGTTTTACTACGGCGTCTTTCTCTTATGCGTGGCGGTTGGAGTTGGAATCCTTATTTACAGCGGAATGCAGAAGGATGAGCTGGATGTGGCGAAGTATAACAGAGAAAATCAGCCTGACCCCGGCAGCAGACTGATCAGTGTATGGTGCGGATGTATTATGCTTCTGGCGACTATTATTTTCTTTGTGTCGGGGTTTGTATTTACAGCGTGGAGAATCTGCTGGATCGTATACCCGGTTGGTGGAATGCTGTGTGGAATCGCAACGTTGATTATAGGGCGAAAGGAAAGATAAGAAAAGCGGAATAAAGGAAAGCGCCTGTTCCCAACCTTACAGGTGGAGCAATTTTGCTGTTTCCTGTGAATGGGGGGCGGCATCTTGCAGGAATGAATGTTCAAACACGCTCCCATATAAAAAGAGAACCTGCCGTTCATGTGAAAAGCAGGTTTCTCTTTTTTTATCATATCGGACATTAGTAGTCCGATAAGTGTGTCTTGTGTGACGGCCGAATGGCCATCAGGGGTACCCGGAGGGTATCCCTTTACTATTGCCATTATTTTAGATATCTAACAAATCGCTGAATGCCTTCAGCGCTCCGTCTGTCTCATGTGCAAGAACGCGCTTAGCAAGGAGCTTGCCAAGCTGAACGCCTTCCTGGTCGAAGCTGTTTACATTCCATAAGAATCCCTGGAACATAATCTTATTCTCGAAGTGGGCCAGAAGCGCGCCCAGTGATTCCGGCGTTAACTGGTCGCCGATGATGATGCTGGAAGGACGCCCGCCCTCGAATTTCTTATTCGGATTCTCGTCATCCTTACCGCAGGCAAAGGCGATAATCTGCGCCGCTACATTCGCGCACAACTTAGCCTGGCTGGTGCTTCCTTCGATTACCACGTCCATACCAATCTGGCTGTTTTTGAAGCCTACAAACTGCAGCGGAACAATGTCGGTACCCTGATGCAGCAACTGGTAGAAGGAATGCTGTCCGTTAGTTCCCGGTTCGCCGAAGATAATCGGCCCGGTCACATAATCTACCGGTTCGCCGAAGCGGTTTACAGACTTGCCGTTTGATTCCATGTCGCACTGCTGTAAATGTGCAGGGAAGCGGCTTAACGCCTGGGAATACGGAAGAACCGCTGTGCAGGGATACCCCTGTACGTTGCGCTCGTAAAGGCCGATGAGGGCGTCTAACATATCCGGGTTTTCCAGTATATCGGTATTTGCCGCGAGCTTGTCTTCTTCGGCAGCGCCTGCAAGAATCCTTGCAAATACATCCGGGCCGAATGCCAGAGACAGAACCACGCCTCCCACAGCGGAGGAAGAGGAGTAACGGCCGCCGATAAAGTCGTCCATAAAGACAGCGGCCAGATAATCGTCGCTCTTAGCCAGAGGAGAAGTCTCGCTGGTTACGGCAAGCATGTGTTTAGACGGATCTAAGCCGGCTTTCTTCAGAGCGTCTTTTACAAATGACTCGTTCGTAAGCGTCTCAAGGGTCGTTCCCGACTTGGAGACAACAATGAACAGGGAACGGGAGACGTCGATGGATTTTAACACAGCCGCCGCGTCGTCCGGGTCGACGTTGCTGATGAACTTCGCTTCCATTTTCAGCGCGTCGTTTTCCTTTGCCCAGTTCTCAAGGGCAATGTACAATGCCCGGGGGCCAAGGTCGCTGCCGCCGATACCAATCTGGACAACGGTGGTGAATTTTTCGCCTGCAGCGTTCGTAATCTCGCCTGCATGAACCTTATTGGCGAAATCCGCAGCCTTCTCCTGCTGGGAAACATAGAACTCACGCTTGTCTACACCGTCAACGATAACCGCATCTCCCATCTGACGGCGGGCCAGGTGGTGAAGTACCAGACGCTTTTCGCCGGTGTTGATGATTGCTCCGTTGTATAACTCTTTGAACTTATCTGCAAGCTGCTGCTCTTTGGCCAGTTCAGCAAGTACGTTTAAAATCTCATCATCCACTTCTTTTGCAGCGTAGTTGAAGCTAAGTCCCGCCGCCATAGGCGCGCTGTAGCGGGTTACGCGGTCCGCGCCGTTATCGCCGGACATTACGTCGGCAACGCTGACGCGGTTCTTCAGACCGGCAAGCTTCTGATAGGACGCCAAAGTGTCAAGATTATTCCATGTTACCATAGTTTCATTCCTCCTTAAATGAACGCCAATCATACATTGGCAAAATATGTATAAGTTTATTGTACTAAAGAATAGGTTGAATTTCAAGTAGATGAAGATATGATAGACTTTTCATCCCAAATGATATAAAATTATCTGTAGCGGGCTTATGAAGTCCGTTGAGGGATCCGCATCGAACGATGCTTCCAGGATAAAAGGTTAAGGTTTGGGGTGTGAGAATTGGAAAAGAAACACAGAACTTTTTATTCGCTGATTATTGCTTCTGCACTGGTGATGGTCTGTCTTATCGCCGTCTTTTATGTCAGACTGCTGAATAAGTCAATTTCAGATAATACCATCAGTTCAATCAGTGAAATCGCAGAACATGATAAAGAAGCGATTCAGTCCAGTATCGAAGTGTATTGGGAAGAGCTTCATGAGATTTATGAAAGGCTGAAATTCCATGAATGTGATACGATACAGAAAGCAGAGGAACGGATAAGCTTAGAAGGCTCTCCCGGTAAATTTCTGTATGTCTGTCTGCTGGCGGAAGACGGCACTGTTTATACAGACACCTTCGAAACGTATATTCCCGGGGATCATTCAGGAAATGGGGAACTGGATTTATTAAAGTATTTTGCAAATGGCGAGAAAAAGGTAATTGTACGGTTTGATGAAACGGTTTGGAAGGGCAGCTTACCGAAAGAGAATATTTTGTACGGAATCCGGCTAAAGGATTATCAGCTTGAAGGAAAGAAGATACTTGCGCTAATAGGAATCAGCGGCGTATCGTCCATTCAGGATAATATGGTGATTGACAGCTTTATCAAAAACGGAGAGGCCAGAGGCCACAGCGCACTGGTGGATATGAAAGGGAATTATATTGTTGATATCAACAAAGAAGTATATCAGAATGAACAGAATAACTTATATGTTCATCTGACAGAATCCGAGGATTCTGAACTTACGAACAAAGAAGTTTCAGAAAAGCTTCTGAATCAGGAGACTTTCTGCTTTTACCATACCCATGCAGGCGAAAGGGCCAGGGAATTATTCTATTTTATTCCCTTTGGGGAGGAGATTAATCTGTATTTCATCATGTCTGTGAATGAAGAGGTTTTTTTAGAGCAGACCCGGGCGTTTACCACGATGAGTATCGCCATGCTGGTTATCAGTATGCTTACGGTTATCAGTATGCTGCTGGCAGTCATGCGGTATCAGATGAAAACCATCAGGGCTTCGGAGAAGGCCCGAGCCCAGAAAGAATTTCTCTCAAATATGAGCCACGAGATACGTACTCCTTTAAACGGTCTGATAGGGATTAATCATCTGATTCAGTCTCATATTGATGAAGACGGCCAGAGGCCGCAGATTAAAGAGTGGCTGAAGAAATCAGACAGTACCGCCAAATATCTTTTGTCTCTGGTAAATGATATTCTGGACATGTCGAAACTTCAGGCTGGCAAGGTGGACTTGATAAACGAACCGTTTTTCGTGTCTTCGCTGATGGATGAGCTTGCCGCTATGCAGGCGGATAATATTAAGAGCAGGGGAGTAACGTTTATTCTTGAGAAGGATATTGCAGAACCCTGCGTTCTGGGGGATGCAACGCGAGTGAAACAGGTGCTGATGAACATTGTTGGAAATGCCGCCAAATTTACGCCGGAGGGCGGGCGTATCAGACTGTCGGTGAGCCAGAAGAAGACAGATGCCATGCATGTGACGACCATCTATCAGTGTGAAGATACGGGAATTGGAATTTCGGAAGAGTACATAGGCAGAATATTTGATTCATTCAGCCAGGAGGGAAATGGTACGGCTGCAGAAATCAAAGGAACCGGGCTGGGTATGGCGATCAGTAAGCTGCTTGCAAATGCCATGGGCGGAGATATCCAGGTGGAAAGCGAACAGGGAGTGGGAAGCATCTTTACAGTTGAAATTCCTTCTGTGATTGTAAAAGAGCTTCCGGGTTATCTGCGGACAAAGACGGAAGCGGATGCATCAGAGGGAAGTCAGGCAGCGGCAGGCAGAAAAGAAAACCAGCCGACCAAGATTCTGGTAGCGGAAGATGTGGAACTGAATGCAGAGATTCTCCTGGAAATTCTGGAAATGGAAGGTTTTGAGACGGTTCACGCGCGGAATGGAAAAGAAGCGGTGGAGTTATTTTGCCAGTCTGTGCCAGGCGAGTTTGATATCATTCTGATGGATATGCAGATGCCTGTGATGGATGGATGTACGGCATGCAGGAAGATTCGGAGTCTTGAGAGAGCGGACGCCGCAAGCGTTCGGATTTATGCCTGTACTGCCAATACCTTTCAGGAGGATCGGGATCTGGCGCTGGAGAGCGGGATGGATGATTTTCTGACAAAACCGATTGACGTGGACGTACTTCTAAAGAAAATGAGCAGACGATAAAACGCAAGAAATTTCCACCTGTGCGGTCCAGAGCTGCCTGCCGGAACAGTGCACTTTGTCAGACAATGCTGGGCAACACTCCGGTGAACTAACTTCCAACTTCGGCTAGAATGCGCAGAAATGCCTGCGCATTCTAGACGCTTAAGAGGCCGACGAATCACGGAGGCTCCGCCTCCTGCCGGAATCAATTATAATTTGATGTTTTTGAATAAATCGCCAAGACTTGTTCCGATGCTTTCGGTCTTTGGAATGTGAACTTTCTCAGGAATTTCTTCGGTCTTTTCCTCCAATGCCTTCATGCTGAGGCTGATCTTCCCGTCTTTGATTCCAATTACTTTTACTTCTACTTCGTCGCCTTTGTTCAGCACATCGGAAGGATATTTTACACGCTTGCTGCTAATCTGGGACACATGAACAAGTCCGGAAAGTCCGTCTTCCAGATTGATAAACGCGCCGTAATTTTGAAGGCTGTCTACCACGCCCTTCATAACGCTTCCGACTTTGACGGCGGCAATTTTGGCTTCCTTTGCAGCCTTTTCTTCTTCTTTCAGTATTTCTCTTGCGGAGAGTACGAAACGGTTCTCTGCTTCATTGACGTCAATCACGATAACGGTCAGCTCTTTGAGCAGATAATCCTCCAGATTCTCTATATAGGAAAGAGATAATCTGGAAGCCGGGATAAATCCCCGGAGTCCTTCTACCATGGCGATGGCCCCGCCGTTTACAATTCCTTCAATTTTGATTGGGAGTCTGGTCTTCTCTTCCATGTAGCGCTTTACCACATTCCATGGATTGGCATCGTCAAAATGCTCCTCATAGTCTGCCATAGTCTCCGCCGTCAGCGTCTCTTCTGCAGCCGATGATGCTTCTGTTGTTCCAGCATCAGGCTCGTTGATCACAGTTTCTGTCTGCGCCTCTTTTTCCTGTAATAATTCTTCACTCATGATATTCGTTCCTTTCCCATAAATTCCCAATAAAAATAACAGAACAAAATGTCCTGCCATGCAGCTACAGGCGGGGAGACCGGCCTGTTTTACTGCAGTTTTTTATGATTACTCTTAGTATAACACAGAGATGCATTTTATTCAAAAAGAAAATGCAAAGAAGTGCAAATTTTCGGTTGACGCGGGTAAGAAAAGATGGCAAGCTTAGTATAAGAGGATTAATGTAGAAAGGGATTTGTACGTATGGAGAATAACAGGGAAATTATTAAATCAAAAAAAGTATATGTGGTTGGACATAAGAATCCCGATACGGATTCTATTTGTTCAGCAATAGCCTATGCATATTTAAAGAGAGAGATAACCGGTGAAAAGTATTCGCCCAGAAGGGCCGGGCAGATTAATGAGGAGACGCAGTATGTGCTGAACCGGTTTAAGGTAAAGCCGCCGAAGCTTCTTACGGATGTAAAGCTGCAGGTAAAGGATGCGGATATTCATGTCATTGAAGGAGCCGGACCGAATGTTTCCATTAAGCGGGTGTGGGAGCTGATGAAGAAGCAGCACGTAAAGACGATTCCGGTTTTGGAGAATGGAGAACTGCTGGGGATTGCCACCACGGGTGATATTGCGAGTTCCTATATGGATGTGTATGACGATACGATTTTGGGAGAGGCAAAGACGCAGTACAAGAACATTATCGACACGCTGGACGGGACGCTTCTGACCGGCGATCCGAATAAGTATTTTACAAATGGAAAAGTCGCAATTGGAGCATCCAGCCCGGAGTTAATGACAGAATTTATCTTTGAGAACGATCTGGTAATTCTTGGAAACAGGTATGAGTCTCATTCCTGTGCAATTGATATTAATGTGGGATGTATTATTGTGTGTCAGAATGCTCCGGTGTCCGAGATTCTTCTGAAAAGAGCCCAGTCGCAGGATATTGTGATTATTCAGACGCCTCACGATACCTTTAACGTGGCCCGCCTGATTAATCAGAGCGTCCCGGTGGAGCATTTTATGACCAGAGGCCCTATTTATGCATTTCATCTGGATGATTATATGGATGAAGTCAGGAAGAATATTACGAAGAAGAAATTCCGCGAATTTCCGATTCTGACCCGGCAGGAAAAGCTGGTTGGATTTATTTCCAGACGGCGGGTTATGAGCGTCAGGAAAAAACAGGTGATTCTTGTGGATCATAACGAGAAGTCTCAGGCGGTGGATGGACTGGAAGAGGCGGAGATTTTAGAGATTATTGATCATCACAGGCTTGGAAGCATTGAGACGATGGGGCCTGTGTATTTCCGGAACCAGCCGGTGGGCTGTACCGCCACAATTGTATATCAGATGTATCAGGAGAACCAGGTGGAGATTACGCCGCAGATTGCGGGGCTTTTGTGTTCCGCGATTATTTCGGATACATTACTGTTCCGCTCTCCTACCTGTACGCCGGTGGATGTGGCGACAGCCCAGAAACTGGCGGAGATTGCAGAGATTGATATGGAGGAGATGGCGGCAGCCATGTTCCGGGCCGGAAGCAACTTGGAGGATAAGACGCCGGAGGAACTCTGCTTCCAGGATTTTAAGCAGTTTACCGTAGGCGAGAAGGTCTTTGGAGTAGGGCAGATTAATTCCATGAGCGGAGAGGAATTGGACGATATCAAAGAGATGATAGCGGAATATCTGCCGACAGCCCTTCAGAATAATAAGCTGGATATGATTTATTTTATGCTGACGGACATTCTGGATGAATCATCGGAGATTCTGTGCTTCGGACCCGGGGCAAAGGAAGCGGTGATTGATGCGTTTGGACTGGCGGAGAACGCAGATCGGATGATACTTAAGAAAGTCGTTTCCAGAAAGAAACAGGTGGTGCCGTCGCTGGTGGCGGCTATGCAGCATTAAGATTTTGCGAAAGGACTGGTGCTGTAATATCTGGAAATCGGCAAAGAAGGAGAGAGTTTATGGGAAAAGAGATATGGAAGCCGGGAAATATGCTGTATCCTCTGCCGGCGGTTATGGTCAGCGCCGGGGATAAGAAGGGGAATGCAAATATTATTACGGTGGCCTGGACGGGGACCGTCTGTACGAATCCGGCTATGCTTTATATATCTGTGCGGCCGGAGCGGTTTAGTTACGGGATGATCAAAGAGACCGGGGAATTTGCAGTGAACCTTACTACAGCAAAGCTGGCGTATGCGGCGGACTGGTGCGGCGTAAAGTCTGGAAGAGACGTGGATAAGTGGAAAGAGATGAAGCTTACCATGCAGAAGGCAGACAAGTTGGAATATGCGCCGCTGATTCAGGAGAGTCCGGTGAATATCGAGTGCCGGGTATGCGAAGTGAAGGAACTGGGAAGCCATCATATGTTTCTGGCAGAGGTGCTGGCAGTTCATGTGGATGGGGAATATCTGACAGAGACGGGGAAATTTGAGCTGAATAAGAGCGCGCTTATTGCCTATTCTCATGGAACCTACCTGAAACTCGGAGAAGAGCTTGGGACATTTGGATACAGTGTCAGAAAGAAATGAAAGCATAATAGGAGAATATAAAAACCGGGTGTAAGGTCCTTTTGCCATTCGTAAAAGACGTTACGCCCGGTTTGACTGACTGTTCCGTAATGATTCCGGCTTTCGCTCAATTTGAATTCCCAAGCGGTTTTATCTTGGTCAGGTAAATACGTCTCAGCAAAAACGCGGATAAAATCAGCGATACAAATTCTGCCAGAGCGATGGACCACCATACCATGCCAAGGCCGAATACTTTGGCGAATATGTAAGCGGCGGGCAGAATTACCACAAGCTGTCTGCATACCGAGACAATCAGGCTGTACACGCCGTTTCCCAGCGCCTGAAATACGGAGCCGGCAATAATCCCGAATCCTGCGAAGATAAAGCACAGAGAAATAATCCGAAGCGCCGGTACGCCGATTGCAACCATGTTGTCGGAAGCGTCGAAGAGATTGCGCAGCATCCACTCCGGCAGAGTCTGAAACAGGATAAAGCCGACCGTCATAATGGATACCGCAATCAGAATACTGAGTTTGATGGTCTGGATAATACGCTTCTTATATCTTGCGCCGTAATTGTAAGCGATAATCGGAATCATACCATTATTCAGTCCGAACACCGGCATAAAGATAAAACTTTGCAGTTTAAAGTACACGCCGAATACTGCGGCGGCAGTGGATGAGAACATTAATAGAATCTTATTCATGCCGAAGGTCATAACGGAGCCGATGGACTGCATAATTATCGAAGGAACGCCTACCTTATAGATTGCGGAAATCGTCTTTCCATGAGGGCGGAACTTCTTCATATTGATATTGATTTCCGGATTTTTTCTGATGTTATAATATAAGGACATGGCTACCGCGATAAGCTGTCCAATCACCGTTGCGGCGGCCGCGCCGGCAACCTCAAGCCTTGGCATTCCGAAAAGGCCGAAAATCAGGATAGGGTCTAAAATAATATTGATAATCGCACCGGTTCCCTGTGTAATCATGTTGTAAATCGTATTGCCGGTTGACTGCAGCAGCCGTTCAAATGTAATCTGCATAAAAATTCCAACGGACAGAATGCAGATAATCGTTAAATACTGTGTTCCATATTGAACAATTCTTAAGTCGTTTGTCTGTACGGAAAAGAAAAAGCGTGCTCCGAAGATACCAAAAAGGGCGAATACAAGGCAGCTTATGATACTTAGGAAAATACCGTTTTTAGCGGCGCGGTTCGCTCCATTGAAATTCTTCTCTCCAAGATTTCGTGACAAAAGTGCGTTGATGCCTACGCCGGTTCCGGAGGCTACTGAAATCATCAGTGTCTGAATCGGAAATGCCAGAGATACGGCAGTCAGCGCTTCTTCGGATAATTTGGCAACAAACATACTGTCAACGATGTTGTACAATGCCTGTACAAGCATGGAAATCATCATAGGAAGAGACATGGTAATCAGTAATCTCGGAACAGGCATGGTGCCCATTTTATTTTCCTGTCTGATGTTTTCTTTCAATTTCATTCTTCCTTTCTTTTTCTTCTGAATTCATAAAGCTCAAGCTGTTTTTACATGCGTGAGCCATTATAACATCAAAAAAAATTTATTGCAACCCAAATATGTTCCGCGTGGAGTTTACTTCGTAACAGTTTAGCCTATGGCTTCACTGGGCGGAATTTTTTTGTAAAATCTTGCATGGCAGAATAGCTGTGTTTCATAGTATATAGGTAAGAAAATGAGAAAGCAGGGAAAACTATGAGAAAGACCGGGAAACAGATAAAGAGAGAATGTCTGCTGATGGCGGTATGGATGTGCTGTATCGCTGCGCTGTGCGCGCCGTCCCTCTATCGTCAGTATCGGAATATAGAAAATGAAGTACAGTTGGAGGATGTTCCGGAAGCTGCGTCTTATGTCAGCGCTTCAGTGAAGAAGGAAAGCCCGAAGATTGCCATTACGTTTGATGACGGTCCAAGCGAAACATGGACGCCCAAGCTTCTGGATGGATTAAAGGAAAGAGGTGTGAAGGGAACCTTTTTTTTGATTGGGCAGAATGTGGAAAAGTGTCCGGAGGTGGTAAAACGTCTTTCAGAAGAGGGGCATTTAATCGGGAATCATACGTATCATCATGTGGAAATTACGAAGCTTTCAGAGGAAGAGGCTGAAAGAGAGATTCTGGATACGAACGAGGCGATTTTCCGGATTACGGGAAAAGAAGTCTTTTATATGCGCCCTCCCTTTGGAGCCTGGCAGCGGGATTTGGAGCTTGAGATGCCGGTATTACCGGTTATGTGGACGGTAGATCCGCTGGACTGGACTACGGAAAATACCGATGAGATTGTAAATAAAGTAGTGACGGAGACAGAGGAAAATGATATTATCTTGTTACATGACTGTTATAAAAGTTCGGTAGAGGCAGCGCTGCGCATTATAGATATTCTGCAGAAGGAGGGCTTTGAATTTGTAACAGTGGATGAATTGATCATGAACTGACCCCGGAAGCGCTTTGTGCTGCAGGCGGAGTATCGACGGAAACAGGATGAAAGAGATAGGAGTAATCGTATGGATTTGTTTGAATATGCAAGAGAGCAGACGATGGAAAAGGAATCGCCGCTGGCGTCGCGGCTGCGGCCCACTTCCCTTGAGGAAGTGGTGGGACAGCGGCATATAATAGGAAAGGACAGGCTTTTATACCGGGCAATCAAGGCGGACAAGCTAAGTTCCATTATTTTCTACGGACCGCCGGGGACGGGAAAGACGACCCTTGCCAGGGTGATCGCCCATACTACCAGCGCGGAATTTATCCAGATTAACGCGACAGCCGCAGGGAAGAAGGATATGGAAGCGGTGGTAAAAAACGCGCAGGATATTAAGGGAATGTACCAGAAACGCACGATTCTTTTTGTGGATGAGATTCACCGTTTTAACAAGGGGCAGCAGGATTATCTGCTTCCTTTTGTAGAAGACGGTACGATAATCCTGATTGGCGCAACGACAGAGAATCCGTATTTTGAGGTAAATGGCGCGCTGATTTCCAGATCCAGTATCTTTGAGCTGAAACCGCTGAGCCATGAGGATATTAAAGTGCTCCTGAAAAGGGCTGTGGAAGATGAGAAAAAGGGAATGGGAAGTTACCGGGCGGAGATTGAGGACGACGCGCTGGAATTTCTGGCGGATATTTCAGGAGGAGATGCGAGAAATGCATTGAACGCCATAGAACTTGGCATACTGACTACAGAGCGAAGCGGGGACGGAAAAGTACATATCACGCTTGATGTGGCTTCGGAATGTATTCAGAAGCGGGTTGTGAGATATGATAAGACTGGGGATAATCACTATGATACAAGTTCGGCATTTATTAAAAGCATGAGAGGGTCTGACGCGGATGCGGCAGTTTATTATCTGGCAAAGATGCTGTATGCGGGAGAGGATATTAAGTTTATCGCAAGAAGAATTATGATTTGCGCTGCGGAAGATGTGGGAAACGCAGACCCTATGGCGCTTACAGTGGCGGTTTCCGCCGCCCAGGCTGTGGAACGGATTGGAATGCCGGAAGCACAGATTATCCTGTCCCAGGCAGCGCTGTACGTGGCAACGGCGCCTAAGAGTAATTCTGCGGTAAATGCCATATCTGCGGCTATGGAGAATGTGAGAAGCCATCCGACTACCGTTCCGGCGCATCTTCAGGACGCTCACTACGGCGGCGCCGGGAAGCTGGGCCGAGGATTGGATTATAAGTATGCGCATAATTACCCGAAGCACTATGTGGCGCAGCAATACTTGCCGGATGAGATTAAGGACGCTAAATTTTATGAACCGGGTGATAACGGGCATGAAAGGCAGATAAAAGAATGGATGGAGTATATAAAAAAAGTATAAACAGTGTTGACAAATGAAAAACCTGGTGTTAGATTAGTAATTGTAAAGATTAGCACTCGAATTTGGTGAGTGCTAATAAGGGGGGAAGGGAGACTGGAAAAGATGCTGGCAAGGGAAGCTCTTGGTGAGAGAAAACTGACAATACTTCATGCAATCATCAAGACTTATCTGGAGACAGGAGAGCCGGTTGGTTCAAGAACGATTTCCAAGTATTCGGATTTGAACTTGAGTTCAGCCACTATCCGCAATGAGATGGCGGATTTGGAGGAGCTTGGCTATATCCTGCAGCCTCATACATCTGCGGGCAGGATTCCTTCGGATAAGGGTTATCGGCTATATGTAGATATGCTGATGAAGGAGAAGGAGCAGGAACTAAATGAGATGCAGGAGCAGATGCTTGAGAAGGCGGATAAGATGGAGCATCTCTTAAAGCAGGCGGCAAGGGTTCTGGCGAATAATACCAACTATGCTACCATGGTCTCCACACCCAGTAGCAGCGCCAACCGGATTAAGTTCATCCAGCTTTCCAAGGTGGATGAAGAACAGATCATTGCGGTGATAGTTCTGGGAGGCAACGTAATCAAGAACAAGATCATCAATATGGAGGAACCCTTAAGCAATGAGAACCTGCTGAAGCTGAATATGCTTCTGAATACCACCCTGAACGGCATGTCCATTGAAGAGATTAATCTGGGACTGATTGCGAGACTGAAGGAGCAGGCGGGAATCCACAGCGAGGTGGTGGGCAATGTGTTTGACGCGGTTGCGGACGCCATACAGGTGGATGAGGATATACAGATTTACACCAGCGGTACGACAAATATTTTTAAGTATCCGGAACTCTCCGACAAGCAGAGCGCCCAGGAGATTATCAGCGCTTTTGAAGAGAAGCAGCAGCTGACGGAACTGGTGACACAAACTCTGGCCCAGGAAGAGAATACAGGCATTCAGGTTTATATTGGCGACGAGACGCCGGTACAGAATATGAAAGACTGCAGCGTAGTAACCGCAACTTATGAATTGGGAGACGGTATGAAGGGAACAATCGGTATTATAGGACCGAAGCGTATGGATTATGAACATGTACTGAAATCGCTGAAGAGGCTGCAGAGCGAATTGGATGCGATTTTCCATAAACAAGTTTAACAGAAAGGTGGATTACCATTGGATAAAGAAAAAGATAAGAATCAGGAAAAGACGCAGGAAGAGATGGTAAAGGAAGCCGTCGAGGAAGCGAAGAAGGCTGCGGCAGAAGCGGCGGATGAAGCGCCGGAGGATGCCGAAGGACAGAAAGGGGAGCCGGAAGGCGCTGAGTCAGAGGAAGCGGCCCCGGATGAACCGGAGGATGTTTCGGAAGAGACAGAGGGCGAAAAGCCGGAGGAAGCTTCCGGTGAGAAAAAGAACCGTTTCTTTGGCAAGAAGAATAAGAAAGACAAGAAAGACGAGAAGATTGAAGAGCTTACCGATAAGCTCACCCGTCAGATGGCAGAGTTTGATAACTTCCGCAAGCGTACGGAGAAAGAAAAGTCTCAGATGTACGAGATAGGTGCGAAAGATATCATAGATAAGATTCTTCCGGTGGTAGACAATTTCGAGCGGGGTCTCGGGGCTGTCACAGAGGAAGAAAAAGAGAATCCATTCGTCCAGGGAATGGATAAGGTTTACAAACAATTAATGACCACCCTGGAGGGGGCCGGCGTGAAGCCGATCGAGGCAGTTGGTCAGGAATTTAACCCGGATTTCCACAATGCAGTGATGCACGAGGAGAATGAGGAATTTGGCGAGAACATCATCACCGAAGAATTCCAGAAGGGTTATATGTATCGTGACTCCGTAGTGAGACACAGTATGGTGAAGGTGGCAAATTGACCCAAGAAAGTTCACCCTTGCGGTGTGTTTTCGAGCTTAAGGAATTGAACTTCTTTAGTAAAGAGTAAATAATATTTAGGAGGCAGAATAGAATGGGAAAAATAATTGGCATTGATTTGGGTACAACAAATAGCTGTGTTGCTGTTATGGAAGGCGGACAGCCGACAGTTATCGCGAACACAGAAGGAGCAAGAACCACGCCGTCTGTAGTGGCATTTACAAAGACGGGAGAGCGTCTGGTGGGCGAGCCTGCAAAGCGTCAGGCGGTAACCAATGCTGAGAAGACCATTTCTTCGATTAAGAGAGAGATGGGAAGCGATTTTAAGGTAAAGATTGACGACAAGAGATATTCTCCCCAGGAGATTTCAGCTATGATTTTGCAGAAGATGAAAGCGGACGCAGAAGGGTACCTTGGCGAGAAGGTAACGGAAGCGGTTATTACGGTTCCTGCATATTTCAACGACGCGCAGCGTCAGGCTACCAAGGATGCAGGCAAGATTGCGGGCCTTGATGTAAAGCGTATTATCAACGAGCCTACGGCTGCAGCCTTAGCTTACGGTCTTGACAATGAGAAAGAGCAGAAGATTATGGTATACGACCTTGGCGGCGGTACCTTCGACGTATCCATCATTGAGATCGGCGACGGCGTTATTGAGGTACTTTCTACGGCTGGTAATAACAGACTGGGCGGTGATGATTTTGACCAGAAGATTACCGATTACATGCTGGCAGAGTTTAAGAAGCAGGAGGGCGTAGATCTTTCTACCGATAAGATGGCGCTTCAGAGACTGAAGGAAGCCGCAGAGAAGGCAAAGAAGGAGCTGTCTTCCGCAACCACAACGAATATCAACCTGCCGTTTATTACGGCAACAAGCGAGGGACCGAAGCATTTTGATATGAACCTTACCAGAGCGAAATTTGATGAGCTTACGCATGATCTGGTTGAGAAGACCGCAGAGCCGGTAACCAGAGCGTTGTCTGACGCTGGAATCACATCCTCCGAGCTTGGCCAGGTGCTTTTGGTAGGCGGTTCTACACGTATACCTGCGGTACAGGATAAGGTAAGACAGCTTACGGGCAAAGAGCCCAGCAAGTCCTTAAATCCAGATGAGTGCGTGGCTCTCGGAGCTTCCGTACAGGGCGGCAAGTTAGCCGGAGACGCAGGCGCGGGCGACATTCTTCTTTTGGATGTTACTCCTCTTTCTCTGTCGATTGAGACCATGGGCGGCGTTGCTACCAGGCTGATTGAGAGAAATACAACGATTCCGACAAAGAAGAGCCAGATTTTCTCTACGGCCGCAGATAACCAGACGGCAGTTGACATCAATGTGGTACAGGGCGAGAGACAGTTTGCAAGGGACAACAAGTCCTTAGGACAGTTCCGTCTGGACGGCATCCCGCCGGCAAGACGCGGCGTTCCGCAGATTGAAGTTACCTTTGATATTGATGCGAATGGTATCGTGAATGTGTCCGCAAAGGATCTGGGAACCGGAAAAGAACAGCACATCACCATTACGGCAGGTTCTAACATGTCAGACGCTGATATCGAGAAGGCTGTAAAGGAAGCAGCTGAATTTGAGGCTCAGGATAAGAAGCGTAAAGAGGGGATTGACGCAAAGAACGACGCCGACGCTATGGTATTCCAGACAGAGAAGGCTCTTGAAGAAGTAGGAGATAAGCTGGATGCGGCAGATAAGGCGGCAGTTGAGGCTGAGTGCAAGGCATTGAAGGAGCTTCTTGAGAAGGTGAACATGGATGATATCTCAGAGGCTCAGACTGCAGAGATTAACGCAGGCAAGGAGAAGCTGATGGAGGCGGCACAGAAGCTGTTCGCTAAGGTATACGAGCAGGCACAGGGTGCTCAGGGCGCGGGTCCTGATATGGGAGCGGGCGCAGGACCGAATCCTGGCCCGGCGCCGGAAGGCTTTAATGGAGACGACGTTGTGGACGGAGATTACAAAGAAGTCTAAGTTGTTTTACCCACAGACAGCAGGCAGTCAGGTTAGCGATGCAGAGAAGGCTGTCTGTGTGAAAATTTGGAATATATTCCGCGGGGGAGACTGGAAAAGAATGCCAGCCGGTCTCGCGGAATTTCCGCGTGAAAGAAAGGGATTACAATGGCAGATAAACGTGATTATTATGAAGTGCTTGGCGTCGGCAGGGATGCGGATGAGGCAACGCTTAAGAAAGCATATAGGAATGTTGCTAAAAAGTATCATCCGGATATGAATCCGGGAGATAAAGAGGCGGAGAAAAAGTTCAAAGAGGCTTCGGAAGCCTACGCGGTGCTCAGTGATGCAGAGAAAAGAAGACAGTATGACCAGTTCGGCCATGCTGCATTTGAGGGAGGAGCCGGCGGCGGTGGTTTTGGCGGGTTTGATTTCGGCGGGGCTGATTTCAGTGATATATTCGGCGATATATTCGGTGATTTGTTTGGCGGCGGCAGAAGAAGCAGTCGTACAAATCAAGGGCCGATGAAAGGAATGAATATACGCAAAGGTGTCAGGATTACGTTTGAGGAAGCAGTGTTTGGCTGTGAGAAGGAACTGGAAGTTGTGTTAAAGGATCCCTGTCCGAAATGTAATGGAACCGGCGCGAAGCCGGGAACTTCTCCGGAGACCTGTTCTAAGTGCGGCGGCAAAGGCCAGGTAGTGTATACACAGCAGTCTTTATTCGGAATGGTTCAGAATGTGCAGACCTGTCCGGACTGCCATGGAAGCGGTAAGGTTATTCGGGATAAATGTCCGGATTGCGGCGGAACAGGGTTTATTTCCAATAAGAAGAAGATTTCCGTATCCATTCCTGCCGGAATTGATAACGGACAGAGCGTAAGGATTCGGGAAAAGGGAGAGCCAGGCGTAAACGGCGGCCCAAGAGGCGATCTGCTGGTTGAGGTGGCTGTATCCAGACATCCGATTTTCCAGCGTCAGGATATGCATATATTCTCTACGGCGCCGATTTCCTTCGCACAGGCGGCTCTTGGCGCGGATGTGAAGATTAAGACGGTGGACGGAGAAGTCATCTATACGGTGAAGCCGGGAACAAAGACGGATACTAAGGTAAGACTTCGGGGCAAGGGCGTGCCTTCCGTAAGAAATGCTCAGATTCGGGGCGACCACTATGTAACGCTTGTGATTCAGACGCCGGAAAAACTGAGTCAGGAAGCGAAAGAAGCGCTGCGTAAGTTTGACGAGCTGACTGGGAATACGCTGAATATGCCGGTAGAAAGCAAACCAAAGGCAAAGAAAAAAGGATTTATGAATAAGATGAAAGAAGCCTTCGATGATTAATCGGAGGCTTTACTTATAGGATACATTAATTTTCAGAGGTCCAGACTACCTGGCCGCACAGGTGGTAAATTTTTATATCAGCGATGCCGGTAGTAAAAAATGGCAAGCTGCGTGCGGTCTCTTAAGTTTAACTTATTCAGAATGTCGCTTAAGTAGTTGCGGACGGTCCCTTCGCTTAGGCAGAGTCTTCCGGCGATTTCTTTATTGTTTAAGCCTTCTGCGATTAGCGTAATTATCTGGAATTCTTTTTCTCCGATTTCGTAATCTCTGTAATGGAAATCTTCTTTCTGCTCTAACAAACCGGGAATCCGGGAGACGATTTCATTTCCGAAAACGGTCTGTCCGGTGTGTACGGCTTTGATAGCGGGAATGATACTTTCATAATCCTGCTTGAGGAGATAGCCCTTTACGCCGGATTTTAATGCCTTCACAATGTATTCGTCGTCGGAAAAGGTCGTGAGCAGGAGAATCTTTGCATCGGGATATCTGGTCAGAATCTGCTCCGATGCATCCAGTCCGTTCATGTCCTTCATGCGGATGTCCATCAGGAGCACATCCGGGCGGAGTTTTTTGTACATGTGGGCGGCGTCTCTTCCGTCAGAACCGGTTCCGATTACGGTAAGCGCTTCATCGGATTCCAGAATGGTCTTCAGCGCTGTAGTTACCAGAATATCATCGTCAACAATTAGTATGGTTATCATCTTAGAAATCCTCCCTTTTCGGAATGGTAATAAAAATGCGGAATCCATGTTCGGTCTGTATCTGTATCTGTCCGTTCAGAGCAGCGACCCGGTCTCTCATATTAAGAAGGCCCAGTCCGTCTTCCGCCTGTGCGGAACTTTTGCTCCCGTTATCTTCTATGATAAGCTGGTAAAGGGCCGGGTGTTCCCGGAGAATAATGTGTACGTTCTGTGCGTTGCTGTGATGCATAACATTATTCAGCGCTTCTTTTACGACGGTAATAAAACAGTATTTCACTGTTTTGGGGACCTCAAAGCCCATATCATATTCCAGGGAGACGGGGCAGAAGGTAAATGCTTCCGTAAGGCCTGTTAAGGCTTCTTTTAAATGGATGGATTCATTGTGAAGATCATGCACGCTTTCCCGTACACTGGTCATAGCAGCGCTGAGTGTGGTCTCTAATTGCTCCAAAGAAGGAGTAAGCGCCGTATCTTTATTGACGGTTCGGATAGCGCCAGTCAGCAGGATCGAGCGGGAGAGCATGTGCCCTACGTTATCATGGATTTCTCTTGCAATCCGGTTCCGCTCTTTTAATGTGGCGGTATAGATTTCATAGTCCTGCTTTTCGTGGAGAACCTGATTCTTTTCTTTAAGCAGGAGATTCAGCTCTACACTGTCGTCCCTGGTCTGTTTGAATTTCTGCAAGAGATTCCGGTAGGAACAGGTGTGGTAGTTTAGCAGGAGAGACAGAAATATTCCAGTTATAAGAAAAAAGTGAACTTCCGGTTTTGCCGCTATCAGCCGGAACAGACAGAGAAGCCCGCAGGGAACCAGAATTATCCGGGATATATCGCATAAGATACCATACAATACCGCCGGAAAAAACAGCATAAACTCTGGCCTGAACAGCATCAACATCAGATAAAGCAGGGAGAGAAGCAGGTGAAAATTCTTCTGACTGGTGTAATAATGCAGACAGGTGTGAATGGATGCAGAAAGAAATGCAATCAGAAGCGCCGTATTGATATTGGTAAAAAATACACTGCCAAAGCAGTAAATGAGCAGAATGCTTCTGTCAAGAATCTGATTCATAGGAAAACTCCTTCTATCATGCCGTCTGGGGTGGGCTTGTTTATTTACATCATAGCAAAATTTTTTCACAAATTCCAGATGTTTTCATGACATTTGTAATATGGATTCCTGACGCCTGACACTGTAATTATAGAATAGCAGGGGCTATACTATAAACTAAGATAAAAGCATAGGAGGTATGTTACAGCATGAGCATGGTTACAATTACGAATCTTGTGAAACGGTACGGCAGTCTGGTAGCTCTTGACCATTTAAACCTTGAGATAGAAGAAGGTGAAATCTACGGACTTTTAGGACCGAATGGTTCGGGCAAGACTACAGCGATTAACTGTATGCTG
>CATJPU010000113.1 GCA_949742505.1 uncultured Lachnospiraceae bacterium
AACCGCGCTGGCGACGACGCTGCCGGACTTGCTATTTCTGAAAAGATGCGTGCTCAGATTACAGGTCTTGAGACCGCTCAGAAAAATGCTAATGATGGTATCTCTCTTGTACAGACCGCTGAGGGCGCTCTGACAGAAGTTCATTCTATGCTGAATCGTATGGTTGAGCTGGCTACACAGTCTGCCAACGGAACATACTCTACTGCGAACCGTCAGGAGATGCAGAAAGAGGTTAATCGTCTGAATGAAGAGATTAACAGAATCAGTGAGACTGCTAACCAGTTAAAGGTAACATTGCAGCAGATGAATGCTGATAATCTTGGCCTTCATAGTACAGATGCTACAAGTTTTGCTAAGACAATCGGTACAACGGTTGGAGGAAAGACTTACGATGCTACTGGAACAGGTTCTGATGCAGGTGTTATTTCTAAGATTGACTTAACAAAGGCAGACAGCGCAAGACATGCAATTTCTGTAGCACAGGCTGCTATCGACATGGTATCATCTATGCGTTCTGACTTTGGTGCTATGCAGAATCGTCTGGATCACACCATCAACAACTTAAGTGTTCAGACTGAGAACATCACAGCTGCTGAGTCTCGTATCCGTGACGTTGATATGGCTAAGGAAATGATGGCTTACACCAAGAATAACATTCTTGTTCAGTCCGCTCAGGCTATGCTTGCTCAGGCTAACCAGGTACCTCAGGGAGTTCTTCAGTTACTTCAGTAATTAGGTGGATTTTCATATGTGAAAAAGCTTCTTCTCCGGAAGAAGCTTTTTTCTTGATTGTTTTAAATTTGGATAAGTCTGCCGGCAGGCAAGGTGTATATCTGGCAGAATGTCATTTTTCATTTTGTTTTGGCTGGTTTTACAAATATAAATTTAGAAGGAGCTGCAATCTCATGAAATTACAACTAACCGTTTCCCTGCTTGTCTCTGACAGGATGGAAACTTTAAAAAAATGCCTTGATTCGGTCTTACCTCTTCTTCGGGAACTAAAAAGTGAATTGATTATTGTCTTTACCGGAAAAGATCCCGCTGTACTGGAAACAGCCAGACAATATACCTCCCACATTATCCCTTTTACCTGGTGTGATGATTTTGCGAAGGCCAGAAATGTGGGGCTTGAACAGGCCGCAGGAGAGTGGTTTCTTTATCTGGATGACGACGAGTGGTTTGAGGATGTTTTGGAGATTATTCAGTTTTTTAAAAGCGGAGAATATCTTGACTATGAATCGGCAACATATGTTGTGCGTAACTATATTGATTTAGACGGAAGGGAATACAATGATTTGCATCTGGAACGTATGTGCCGCCTGAAGCCGGATACGAGATTTGTTTCACCGATTCATGAGAGCCTCCATCCTTTCAGAGAGCCGGTAAAAATTTTCAGGAGCTATGTTCATCACTATGCTTATGCCAGAGTTGGAGCGCGGTCAGAGCTGACGGCGAGATTTAAGCGAAATGTTCCGTTGCTTCTAAAACTTTACGAAAAGGAGCCGACTGGCCATAATTGTATGCAGCTGGCTCAGGAATACCGCTATATAGATGAGGAGCCGACAGCTATCAAGTATTGCCGTGAAGGCCTGAAGCTCGCTGCGGGGGAGGATAGAATCTATCCTTATGAGCTGTGGATGCAGGTGCATCTGCCAGTGATGCTTTCTGCTATTGGGGAAGAGGAGGAAGCGTTAATGGAAGGAGAGTGTATTTTGCTGTCTACACGCCTCTTAGAAGTTGGCCAGGCGCATATTCACAGCATTCTTGCTACCCTGTGCCTGAATTTGAAAGAGTATAAGAAAGGACTTCGGCATGTTCGGGACCTGCATAAGACGATGGTGTATCTGGAAAAACATCCGGAGGAGGCAATGCGGCAGACCGGGGTATCAATCACTTATACCACAGCCAGGGAACACGAAGTACCGGCTTACGTTGCCGGGTTATTTTTTGCGGCCGAACTGGAAGATACTGGAATGCTGAAAGATATTCTCTCCTGGATGCCATGGAACGATGAGAAGCGGGTTCAGGTTCACTATGAAAATCTGGAAAAGTTGAAGATGTTGTATTCTGCACAGGAAGAATCTATTCTGGAAGGTTATTCTCATCTCCATACGGATAATGGTTATGTGAATCTGCAGAAGGCGCTGTATGCGGAAAAAGTCCGGAAGATTACGGAAGCGGAAGAGTATTTTGGAATCTGCGCTGGTAACTGTCCTTCCGGTTTTATGCATCAGGTAGTAGAATTTGCAAACAGAACGGGCGTTTCCCTTAATCCGCTGGCAGAGCAGATTTCAATTGAAACCTGGGATGAGTATGCGAAGATGCTGGCAGACAATCTGGATGTATCTGATATGTCAGATTTTGTGCAGGGATTATCTTCTGCTTTGGCGGATTATCCGGTTTATATCCGCAGGCTTGAACAGCAGCTTCTGGAAAAGCAGTTATCAGGCATAGATGTGGAAGATGCAAAGTTTGCGAAGCTTTTGGAGCAATATTGCACAAGCTTACGCAGGGAAGCAGAATGCCTGTACAACGAAGAGTTGCTGGCGGGAGCGAACCAATATATCCTTCCTTTTAAGTATCGGTTTGGTTTTGGTGCAGAAAAAACGCTGGTTGGAATTAAGACAGGCAGACCGAAGGAGGGTATCGACTCTCTTAAAAAAGATTGGTTACGGTTTAGAGTTTAGTCAATTTTCATCCGAACAACATATAAACGTTAACAAATATCAGGCACTTAGTATCCGAGTATTTATGAAATGGTGTACTAGATACTATTTTTGTGGTATGATAATTCATTATAAGAAAAGGAGTTATATACTATGAATATACAGCTTACGATTTCCCTTCTTGCCTCCGACAGGATGGCGACGTTAGGGAAATGTCTTGAGTCTGTCTCGCCGCTGCTTCGTGAGCTCAACAGTGAACTGATTGTTGTAGCAACAGGAAAGGATTCGGCAGTGACAGAGCTTGTACGGCAGTATTCCGCACGCATTATTCCCTTTACCTGGTGTGATGATTTTTCAAAAGCGCGCAATACAGGTCTTACAGAAGCGAAGGGAGAGTGGTTTCTGTATCTGGATGACGATGAGTGGTTTGAGGACGTATCAGAAATTGTTGATTTCTTCAAAAGCGGAGAATATAGGAAATATCAGTCTGCCACGTATATTCAGCGAAATTACCACGACTGGAGCGGAAATGCTTATACGGACGCTCCGGTGGGGCGTATGTGCCGTCTGTCGCCGGAGACGCAGTTTATATATCCGGTTCATGAGTGCTTGAGTCCGTTTATGGATCCGCAGAAGCGGTTGAAGAGTTATGTGCATCATTATGGATATGTGGAGAAAGCGGTACAGAAGTCCGAGAGGAATCTTCCGCTGCTGCTGAAGCGTATGGAAGAAGAGCCAAGCGCTCATGCGTGTATGCAGCTTGTGCAGGAATATCAGAACCGGAATGAGAATGAACCTGCACTAAAGTATTGCCGTCAGGGATTGGAGATGGCGGAAAAGGAGCAGAGAATCCATATGCATGAACTGTGGCTTCAGGTGAACTTTCCAATATTGCTGGCGTCTTTGGGACGGAAGGAAGAGGCGCTGACGGAAGGAGAGAAGCTTTTGTGTTCCCCGCGTGTGCTTGAAGTGGGGGAGGCTCATATTCACGGGATTCTTGCTGAGATATGCTGGGAACTGAATGAATATAAGAAGGGGCTTGAACATTCGTATGGGTTCCATAGAACAATGAAGTATCTGGAGAGGCATCCGGATAAGGCGGAACGTCAGGTGGGCGGCGATATAACGTATGATACGGCAAAAGAGCACGTCGTAACGGTCGGTGTGGCCGGATTGTTGTTTGCGTCGGCATTGAATGAGACTGGTAAGATAAAAGAGATTCTTACCTGGCTGCCCTGGGAAAATGAAAGGACGATCAGAGCGCAGTATGGGAATCTGGAAAGCTGGAAATGCGGACATTCAGAGCAGAAAGATGTGATTCTGGAAGGGTATTATTTTCTGAAATCGGGCAATGGTTATGTGAATTTACAGAAGGCGTTATATGCAGAGAAAATGCTAAAAAAGGAAGAGGCGGAAGAATATTTCCGTAAATGCGCCGGGAATTGTCCGGAGGATTATATGTATCAGCTTGCAGAACTGGCGGAGCGTAATGATTTTTCGCTGAATCCTTTGCTGGAGAAGATTGCAGCGGAGACATGGGATGCATGTGCGATAGCGATTACAGAGCGTACAGATAAAAAGAGTATGCCAGAGCGTCTGCAGAGATTTGGGAGGCTGACGGCGGATTATCCGCTTTTCCTGGGAAGACTGGAACAGCATTTTCTGGAAAAGCAGCTTTTGGATGGGGCATGTGAGACAGAACAGCTTATGGAACTTTTGGGGCGCTATTGTAATATTGTATATAGAGAAGCTGAGGTCGTATATAAGGAAGAGATTGTTGCTAATCCAGATTACTACGCGCTTCCTTATCAGATTAAATTCGCGCTTTTTATCAGACAAGTATTGGATAATTTTGAAAGGAACTGCTATGCAGAAAGTATTCCTTTGCTGAAGAAGGCGATTCGTGCTTACCCGCAGATGTCAGTGGCAGTAGGACGGCTGTCAGAATATCTGGAGAAAAAGATGAAAGAACCGCAGCAGCCAGTGTCGGAAGAGTTTGCGGCGCTTGGCAGGCAGGTGAAGCAGATGCTTTTGGGATTAATGGAAAATGGACAGTGGCAGGAGGCCTATGGTGTAGCGGAACAGCTTACGTCGCTTCTTCCGGGAGACTTAGAGATTCTTAAGTTAAAGCAGGAGATTGCGGGGCATCTTTAGAATATAGATTGCCATGATAGAAAAAGGAGCGAATAACACATGAAAATACAGCTTTCGATATCACTGTTAGTGTCGGACCGGGTAGAAACGCTGGGACGGTGTCTGGCTTCACTGAAACCGCTTTTGCGCGAGACTGACAGTGAACTGATTATTGTTTATACCGGGACAAGTGAAGAAACACTGGCGCTTGCCAGAGAGTATACTTCCCATATTATTCCATTTACCTGGTGTAAGGATTTCTCTAAAGCAAGGAATGCAGGACTTAAAGAAGCAAAGGGAGAATGGTTCCTTTATCTGGACGATGATGAATGGTTTGAGGATACCGAAGAGATAATTCGGTTTTTTAAAAGCGGGGAATACAGGCGGTATCAGTCTGCAACGTATATCCAGCGCAATTATTTTGACTGGAGCGGAAGGACTTACGCGGATGCTTATGTGGGCCGCATGTGCCGCTTGTTAAAAGATACCAGGTTTGTTTATCCGATCCATGAGAATTTGAGACCGTTTCCGGCGCCCTGTAAGGAATTTGACGTTTTTGTGCATCACTATGGTTATGTGAGAACGAATAAGGAAAAAGAGCAGGATTCAAAAAGTGAGAGAAATCTTTCGCTGCTGCTTGAACGGTTGAAAAGTGAAAAGGCAACCGCGCATCTCTATGCCCAGCTGGCGCAGGAATATGCGGGTATTCCTAAGTATGACGAAGCAATTCGGTATTGCAGAGAGGGGCTTCGGCTTGCCAGAAAGGAAGACCGGAGGGACTCCCTTGAGATGTGGCTTCAGCTTGAACTGCCGCATCTTATCCTATGCACCGGAGACTGGAAGGCTGCGCTTGAAGCCGGGGATGAGATCCTTGCTTCGCCGTATCTTGCGGAGGTGGGAGAAGCGAATCTACTGGTAAAGCTTGTTGATTTCTGCTGGAATCTGAAAGAATATAAAAAAGGGCTTAAATATGTTCAGCGCTACAGGAAGGTATTGGAGTATTTGTGGAAGCATCCGGAGAAAGCGCTGGCGCAGAATGGTATTACGGCCTCGTTTTCCGGGGCAGAGAAAATGGCGGCAGAACTCTATGTAAAAGGTCTGTTTTTTGCTGCAGAAAGCGGAGACTTTGATACGGTGAATCAGATACTTGGCTGGCTGTCATGGGAGGATACTGTGCAGATGTCTGTTTGGTACGAAAATCTGGAGGAATGGAAACACAAGTATTCTGCACAGAAAGAAGTTATTTTAAAAAGCTATAATCAACTGGATTCAGATAATGCTTATGTAGCGCTTCAAAAAGCTTATTATGCAGAAGAGAAAGGGAAGACATCCGATGTAGAAAAGTTCTGGGAGAGATGTGCCGTTAACTGTCCGGAAGGACTTTTAGCTCAGTTAATAGAGATGGCGGTGCGAAATGGATTTACATTAAAGTTTTTATTGGAAAAAGTATCTCTTGAGGAATGGAAACTATGTGCAAGCGCATTGGCAGAGAAGATTGAAGTTTCGGATATGGATGAATTTTATCACAAGATATCTTTGGCGTTATCGGATTATGTGCTTTTTGCAGAATGTCTGAGACAAAATCTGCTGGAAAAACAGCTGGTGCAGGGATTCCTGGAGCCGGACCGTTTCCTGGAACTGATGGAGGAGTACTGCGGCAGCGTGATAAGATCGGCAAGGCTGATATATAGAGATGAGATTTTATCAGATCCGGATTCCTATCTGTTACCGATGCAGTATAAATTTGCTGTTCGAATTGCAGATATCGCGAATCGAATTAAAAAGGGCGAATTCGCAGAATGTATTCCGCTTTTGTCAGAAGCGCTGCATATCTGTCCGAAGATGTCGGCGGCAGTCAGCCGTATGACAAATTTCCTGAACGAGCGGTTAAAGACTGCGCGTCAACCAGTGTCGGAAGAGTTCGCGGCGCTTGGTGCACAGGTGAAGCAGGCGCTGTATGGGCTTGTCGAGGGAGGGCAATGGATGGAAGCTTATGGCGTCTTGAATCAGCTGATAACGCTTCTGCCGGATGATACAGAGATTCTGAAATTAAAACAGGAGATTGTGCGAAACTTATAGAGTAAAATAACTAAAACCCCTAAAGGCAAGAAAAATAATTGCCTTCGGGGGTTTTGTCTTCTTTTGTTAATATTTATCCATATTATTCCTGAATGGTACAGTTCCCGGCGCCGACGTATAAGTCTTCTTAGGAGTCTGTTCCGGTACCGGAGTATAATCCGGAATGGTCTCCGGCTCTGGCGTTGTGATATCTATCACATCCGGGATATTCGATGTATAAGATATGTCTGCGCCTGCTGTGCTTGTCATTCCGATATTGGAGTAATCGGGCGTGCTGTCTGCCGGTGCAGGCTGTTCGAACATTGGAGCGGCCATGCCCTTTAAACGGAAGTGGCTGACCAGAGTACGCAGCAGATTTGCCTGACTGGACAATTCTTCGCTGGCAGCAGCGCTTTGCTGTGCGGTTGCGGAGTTCGTCTGAATTACTGAGGAGATCTGGTCGATTCCGATTGTAACCTGCTGGATGCCTTCCGCCTGCATATCGGACGCTTCTGTAATCAGCGCCATATTGGAAGAAATCTTCTGGGCGCTTGTTACGACCTTCTGCAGAGACTTCTGGGTGTCGGCAGCAATACTGTTGCCTTCTGCTACGGCTGTCAGAGAATTGCTGATTAACGCAGTGGTCTCTTTAGCGGCTTCAGCGCTCTTGGAAGCAAGGCTTCGCACTTCGTCGGCAACAACTGCGAATCCCTTGCCGGCCTCTCCTGCGCGGGCAGCTTCAACTGCGGCGTTCAGTGCGAGAATATTGGTCTGGAATGCGATGTCCTCAATCGTCTTGATAATCTTCTCGATTTCGCTGGAACAGCTGTTAATCTTGGTCATGGCTGTCATCATGGACTCCATCATCTGATTGCTGTTTTCCACTTCTTTTCCTGTATCGGCAATTAACGTGTTGACGTCACGGGAATTATGTGCAGTCTGATTTACCTGATTCGACAGTTCGCTTAAGGTAGCTACCAGCTCTTCTACAGAGCTTGCCTGTTCGGTGGTACCCTGACTGAGCGCCTGAGCGCCGCTGGATACCTGTTCGGAGCTATTGGCAACCTGTGCGGAAGCATCTTCAATCTGACCAAGCGTATCATTCAGGGATTCGATGATCTTATTGCCGGAATGTCTGATTGATTCAAATTCACCCAAATATTCCATATCCATAGCGATGGTCAAATCACCGCTTGCAAGGGAATCCATCCTTGCACAGATATGTTCAATATAACCTGCCAAGGTCTTCAGTACAAAGCGAAGGTTCTCAGCCAGAACACCTAATTCATCCCTGGACTGATATGTAACTTTGGTATGCATGTTGCCTTCGGCCATTGCTTTGACAGCATCTTCAATCTCGGCAATCGGATAGGTGAGATTGCGAATAATCTTAATGGCAATGAACAGGGTCAGAATAACGCTGACAACGGCAAGGGCGATTTGAATAGCGGTACAAATCTTCTTTGTAGAAGCGCCGGAATCATAATATTCATTAGCGCTGACCTGCGCGGTGTCAATGACATCCTGAATCGCTGTCTGCAGGCTGCCGGCGGCGTTGGCGTAATCACCTTTTAATACTGCTTGTGCATTCTCTATATCGTGGTTGGTAATATACTCAATGGCCTTTGCCCGCATCGTACGGGTCTGTTCGGAAGCAGATGTAACGGCCTGAAGTAAAGCGGCGTCGCCCTCGTAAGAACTTTCCAGAGTCTCCAGCGCGCTCATAAGCTGAGCGGAGGTCTCGTCAATCTGGCTTAAGATGCTCTGAACCTCTGCGTCTGAGTCTGCAATGCTGGCCCGGAACACGTCTGTCTGAATGCTCTTTGTTGCCGTCTGCGCTTCCAGTGCGGATTCTACCATGGAGTAGGGGACCTGATAAAACTTCTCTAATCCTCCAAAAACGCTCTTTAATCCCACAAGAGCCGCTGTGATTGCGATAAGATAGAATACTAATATTACACAGTATGAGAAGAATAGCTTACTTCTCACTCTTAGATTTTTTAACACATTAAATTCCTCCTCAATCCCTTATTATTTTTATTTAAATGCACACAGTGTTAAATATATTCTATACCTGAATTATCAGAATGTAAATATCAGAATCGTGATTTTGTGTCAGATTTATCTGGATTTTAGTAGTAATTTGGTATATCCAGTTCATGTTTTTACATAGATTTCCATTTTTGCTGGATATTTTTTCTGGTATCCAGCAAAATTATAGGGGAAATTTGCGGATTTAATAAAATTTTTCTTCCCTTTAGCGGATAAAAGTGGCATAATAAAAACAGAATGTGGTTTTGAACCAGTCTGCCGGAAGGATAGTGGAATAATCCGGTTAGGATATACTATATAATATCTTAACGGACGTTCACGGTCAGTTAAGTATACCCTCCGGGTACCCCTAATAGCTATAACGGGATGCCCGGAAAGGATAGATAAACAGGCGGATAACATAAGAATGACAGGAGAAGGGGTATGGCGAATAATAATATTACATATACGAATTTGTACAGTTATATGAACAGTCTTTTGTATCAGATTCAGTCTGCTGCTGGATATGGCGGTCAGACAAATCAGATTAATCAGTTTTCAGGGAATCAGAGGTCGGGCGGTCAGAGTTTTGCTTCTACATTTAACGAGGTATCGCAGAGGCTGGGCGTGCCGGAGAGTATGGATTCGATTTTTGAGGAGGCTGCGAGAGAGTATGGAGTGCCGCTGACGCTTTTAAAGGCTGTTGCCAAGGCGGAATCGAATTTTAATGCCGGCGCGGTATCGTCAGCGGGAGCGCAGGGGGTTATGCAGCTGATGCCTGCTACGGCCAGGTCGCTCGGCGTAGAGAATCCCTTTGATGCGAGAAGCAATATTATGGGCGGCGCGAAGTATATAGCCGAGAAGCTGAATCAGTATGACGGAGATATAGAGCTTGCGCTGGCTGCATATAATGCGGGAAGCGGCAATGTAGCCAAATACGGAGGGGTGCCGCCTTTTTCGGAGACCAGGAATTACATTAAGAGAATTAAGGAATATATGGGAAGTGATTTGACTGCGGGACAGACGGTTCAGACCCAGACGTATGAGGAAGAGTCTGCCGGGGGCGCGAATGTTTCCGGTGCAATGGAGATTACGGAGCTTGCCGCGCAGTATTTGCTGGGGAAGATGCAGCTTCAGATGCAGGATCAGATGAACAGCCTTTCCTCGTCTCTTGCAGGGGAAGATATCGAAAAAGAGAACTCTTTGATATAGTCCGCGGTCATGAATGCGGACTATATTAAAAAACGCATAAAACAGACCGGATAAAAGGTTAGAAAATACTGTAAATGTTTTCAAATAGCTTGAATTTGATGCGGAGGCGTTGTATAGTATATTAGATAATATTCATTTTTAGGTGTTTGCAAGGAGCGTTACACAGTTATATAATTTTTTATAGAAGGAAGTGACATTGTGATGTTAGGAAATTCAGCTTCAATATTTGGAAATACGATAGCCTTGGCGGAGAAGGCGATGGATATGCTGTGGGTGAAGCAGGAGGCCATTTCGGATAATCTGGCTAATGTGGATACCCCGGGTTATAAGAGGAAGCAGGTCAGTTTTGAAGAAGCATTTCGGAAGAAACTTCAGGCCGCCGGGGAATCAAAGGGCGGTACGAGTATGAGAAAGGCGATATCAGAAGCGGATTATACGGTGACCAGCAGAGATGATTCGGCGAGAGTGGATGAGAATAATGTGAATGCGGACGTTGAGAATACGGAGATGACCAGAACATGGCTTCACTATTATTATCTTACGTACAGTGCGAATGCTGATATTAAGAGACTTCAGTCAGCGATTAAAGCACAGTAATTACAGGAATCAATAATTTCACAGAAAGGATGGAAGCGCAGTTATGGCGGAGATGTTTATTACCCCTATCCAGTTGATGAATCCGGTTGGTCAGACTGCTTCTAAATCGGAAGCGGAGACGGCCGCACAGGACGTGATTTCTACTTTTAAGGGGATTTTTGAGAATGCAATTAATGATGTAAAGACAACAGATGATACTCTGGCGAAAGCACAGTATCTATTGGCGACAGGGCAGACGGAAGACCCGCATTCAGTTACGATTGCGGCATCGGAGGCGCAGCTTGCGGTAGATATGCTGGTGGCGCTCAGGTCCAAGGCTTTGGAGGCTTATAATGAGATTATGCGTATCAGTTCGTAGATATGGGGAATTACGGACTGAAGTTTTTTTGCGTCTGCGAATGAATTACGGTATATAGAGAATATATAAGGTTGAGTGGGTTTTGGATCATGAAAGAGAGATTGGGGCAATTAAAAGAATTAGCCGGAAAGCTAAGCGATAGAACGAAAAAAATAATTATCGCCGGAGTGGCTGTGTTGATTGTTGCGGCGGTAGCGATAGCGCTTGTCTTGAATAATCAGCCATATGAGACCCTGTTTACTGGATTGGGGCAGGATGAAGCGAAGCAGATTACCGAGAAGCTTCAGGAAGACGGCATAGAGTTTAAATATAACGGGGACACAGAAATTCTGGTGAAAAAGGATGTTCTTGACCAGACGAAAGCAACTCTCGTGCAGGAAGGTTATCCGAAAAGCGGTTTTACATATGATACGTTCAAGGATAATGCGGGGATGCTGACGACAGATGCGGATAAGAATACCTATAAGCTGTATGAACTTCAGGATCGTATCGGCGCCACGATTGAGTTGTTTGAGGGAGTGAAGACTGCGAAAGTCACCATTGCGCTCGGTGAGGACAGTAAGTATGCGCTGAACGATGATGAGCAGAATCCGACTGCTACGGCGGTTATAACGATGAAGGACGGCGGTTCTCCTACGGCGGAGCAGGCTGCCGGAATCCAGAGGCTGGTAGCCAAGAGTGTTCCGGGGATGGAGCTTACGGACGTAGCGGTGTTTGACGGTAATGGCAACGATGTGTCTGTGGAATCGGAAGACGGCGCATCTAATTCGGCTACCAGTTCCGATGCGGAAGAGATTGCAAGGGTGGTTGAAAAGCAGGTTGCCAATAATGTCATGAAAGTGCTTGGGCCGATTTACGGTCAGGATAATGTGAAGGTTTCTGCAAGGGCGCAGATTAATCTGGAGAATCTCGTCCGCGAGACGATTACATATAATACTCCCGAGAAGACTGGAAGAGATGACAAAACGGGAATTATAGAACATGAGGAAGGATATGCGGAAGGCGCTGGAGACGGGGAAGGCGCCGGAGGCGTCGCCGGGGCTGAGACCAACGCAGATGCGGACGAGTATAATACAAACAGTGAAACCGGAGACGGTTCTTCTTACAGCAATAGTTATTCCAGAGATTATCTGGTAAATCAGATAAAGGAACAGGGCCAGGTGAGTCCGGGAGCGCTGGAGGATCTAACGGTATCGGTTGCGATTAACGGCGAGGATTTTGGGGATCTGAGAGAGAGCCAGCTTCTTGCTCTGATTGGTAATGCCGCCGGAGTTCCTGCAGCAGACCAAAATGAGAAAATTGCAGTTGCATGTGCACCGTTCAATGAAGCCGTTGATATGAACGAAGAAGAAGCGAAGACAGGATTTGCAAGATTGATTGAGAGTGTTCCGATTTGGGTGTTTATCGCAGGGGCAATACTTCTTGCGGTGCTGATTGGGCTGGTTGTGCTTCTGATTGTGAAGAAGCGCAGGAAGGACGAAGAAGAGGAAGAGTTAGAGCAGATTGCAGAAGAAACCGAAGAAGCCGCAGAAGAGGTTCCGACATACGATTTGAATCAGGAACTGCAGGAAATCAAGAACGACAGAGGCATGGAGCTGAAGAGAAGTATCCGGGAATTTGCGGAGCAGAATGCAGAGATTTCCGCGCAGCTGCTCAAGAATTGGCTGAATGGAGGCAATGGAAATGGAGAATAATACGAAGCTGACATCAGAACAAAAAGCTGCAGCGGTCATTGTTTCTCTTGGAGCCGACAAAGCGTCGAAGATTTATAAGCATTTGAGCGAGAGTGATATTGAGAAGCTGACCATAGAAGTGGCGAAACTTGGTCATATTACACCGGAGCAGATGGAAGAGGTTCTGGATGAATTTTATAAGACCTGTCTGACTCAGAAAGTGGTGACTGACGGAGGTATGGAGTATGCAAGAGCCGTACTGGAGAAAGCCTTTGGCGAGAGCACAGCCCAGTCGCTTCTTGAGAAGCTGTCCAAATCGCTGAAGGTGCGTCCTTTTGAGTTTGTCCGGAAGAGTAATGTTAAGAATCTGATATCGTTCCTGCAATACGAGAGACCGCAGACCATTGCGCTGGTGCTTTCTTATGCGGATTCGGATCAGGCGTCTTCGGTTATCAGCGAATTGCCGAAGGAAAAGCGGATTAAAGTAGTAGAGTCTATTGCCAAGATGGAGAGCGCGTCGCCGGATGCGATTAAGATAGTGGAAGCTTCGTTAAAGAAGCGGTTCGAGAGCATCCTTACCACGCAGGATTACACGAAGATTGGCGGTATTGATTACATAGCAGATGTCATGAATCATATGGATAGATCCAATGAGAAATACATCTTTGACGAATTGGGCAAAGAGAACGAAGAGCTGGCTGAAACTATCCGTAAGAAGATGTTCGTATTCGAGGATATCGTATCCATGGACAACAGATCGATTCAGCGGTTTATTCGTGAGTGTGACGTTAAGGATATCGTATACGCACTGAAAGGTTCTGACGACAATATTAAGGACCTTGTATTTGCGAATGTATCCACGCGTATGGCTGAAAGCATACGGTCCGACCTTGAAGTTACAGTTAACGTTCGTCTGAGAGATGTTGAGGAAGCTCAACAGAGAATTGTTGGCGTAATCAGAAGACTTGAGGAAGCCGGCGAACTGATTATTGTTAAGAGCGGAAAGGATGAGATCATTGCCTAGGATTATGAAGGAACCGGA
>CATJPU010000114.1 GCA_949742505.1 uncultured Lachnospiraceae bacterium
AGACTTAATTTGTCCATGATTTCTTCTGAATGGGGTTTGGCGGGTACCGGGAGCGGCTGTATAGTATGTTCCTTACTGTTCATTCTGAAACCTCCTGTAAGAGAACGGCCCGGAAGAGCAGTTCTGTCAAATTTATAAAATAATTATATAATAGATTTTCATATTTTGCAAAATATAAAGTATGATAGTTCTCTAGAGCGTGTCCCCAAATTGCTTTCTGCAAGATGCCGTCCCAATTTGCATCAGATTTTATGCTGGATTTGGGCGGCGTGGTGGGCTACATTAACCAAATTCAGCGTAAAATCTGGGGCGAAGTGGGGCGGCAGATTGTAGGAATGGATTTGCGAAGGTTACTGTGAATGGAGTGAACAGTAACAAGGGTCAGGCTGGTCTTCTTCTGTGTCGGGAAGTTTGGGATTCATATTCCCGTCTATGAGAAAATCATAGGATACATGAAATACCTCCGACAGAGCTTTCAATTCCAAATCCGTAACGTAGCGTTTGTTGGTTTCAATTCTTGTAATTACATTTTTATCCATATCATATCCGGCGAGCTGCAGTTTGTAGGCCAGATCCCGTTGGGAATAGTCGTTTCGTCTGCGAAGTTCGATTAATTGCTGGCTGATGAGATTTTTTTCGCCTGTCTGTGCTTTGGGTCTTGGCATGGTACATTTCCTCCATATGTTATATTCGTTATTTGTCTCACTTTCTGATTCGTTTTTTTGATTTTACAAGTTGAAATATGGAATACTGGTTGTGAAAATGAGACAAAATTGTGTAATTGTACTTGTTATTGTGAAAAATGGAATCGGATACCAGTGTTCTTTTGTCTAATTATGTGGAAATATGGATTCTTCCATGTTATAATAAGCCAGATTCATTGGAACGAAAGATGATAAATTCTATGTCTGAAAGGATACAAAGATGAGATGACTGATAAGATAAAATACTGCGCTAAAAGAATACTTAAGATTATCGGAACCATACTTGCCGTACTGTTATCGGCTGCAGCCGCAATTTTGTGCCTGAGTATCGGATGGATGTTTGATACATGGAGTAATCTTACCATGGATGAGCTGATGTATCATCTGACTGCTCCTTTGGAAGGAACGAATATGGGAATGGTAAAAGAATACATTAACGTATGCATTGCGCCGGCTGTTCTTGTGTTGCTGCTTGTATTAGTAATATTTGCCGCATTTCGGAAAGAGAAGAGGTACTATATCGCGATGGCGGCGGGGATTATATTAACGCTTGCCGTATCCGGAATCATTGTCCGGATGGCGTGGAATAAGCTGGATGTAAGCGCCTATGCTGAGTCGCAGGGCGTATATTCTACATTTATAGATGATAATTATGTATCGCCGTCGGATGTGAACCTGACGTTCCCGGAGAAGAAGCGGAATCTAATCTATATCTTTCTGGAGTCAATGGAAACAACTTATGCCGATACCGGAGACGGAGGCGCCTTTGAAGAGAATGTGATTCCGGAACTGACGGCTCTGGCACAGGAGAACGAGGATTTCTCCGGTGAGAATGAGGAACTGAACGGAGGGCTTGCAATGCCTGGAGCGACCTGGACGATTGCGGCAATGTTCGCGCAGACGTCGGGACTTCCGCTGAATATATCAATTGAGGACAACAGTATGGATACGCAGGAATCCTTTTTCCCCGGAGCCGTTACCCTGGGCGATGTGCTTTTGCAGGAAGGATATTCGCAGACTTTAATGATTGGCTCGGATGCGACATTCGGGGGCAGAAGGCTGTATTTTACAGAGCATGGGAATTATGAGATTATTGATCACCCCTATGCCTGCGAGTCGGGGATGCTTCCAGAGGATTACCGCGTGTGGTGGGGATATGAGGACAGGAAGTTATTTACATTTGCAAAGCAGAAATTAAGAGAGATGTCCCAGCAGGAGGAGCCGTTTAATCTGACTTTGCTTACGGTAGATACCCACTTTGAGAACGGATATTTTTGTGACATATGCGAAAGAGACTGGGAAGACGACCAGTATGCGAACGTATTTTCCTGCGCAAGCCGGCAGGTAGAATCCTTTGTCCGCTGGATACAGAGACAGCCTTTTTATGAAGATACTACAATCGTTATTGCGGGAGACCATCCGACGATGGACAGTAATTTCTGCGAAGACGTAGACAGCAGCTATGTCAGAAAAGTCTATACGACTGTTATCAATCCGTCGGTGGAAGTAACGGAGAATATTGAGAGAAATTATACAACATTTGATATATTTCCTACCACGCTGGCAGCAATGGGCGTGGAAATCGAAGGAAACCGCCTGGGTCTTGGGACGAATCTCTTCTCTTCCGCACAGACCCTGACAGAGCGGTTTGGCGTTGAGAAAGCAAAACGGGAAATTACCCGAAAGTCGGTTATGATGGAAGAGCTTGCTGACATAAAGATGGAAAATGTAGAAGAAAAGCAGAAACCAAGAGCGGAGCTGCAGATAGAAGATTACCGGGAAGATATAGGCATTCTGCCGGTAACGCTGAGGAATATCACGAATGTACCGGAGGGAATAGTCTCGGCAATGATTGCTATCTGGAAGAATGAGGATCAGAGCGATCTGCAATGGATTCAGTTGGGAGAAATCGAGGAAGGAGTCTATAGTACATATGTCAATATGGCGTCTTTTGCGGAAGCAAAGGGAGAGTACCAGATTCATGCTTATGTAATTGATGAGGCGGGCGGACAGTATAACGTCTACAGGACGGATACGGTTATAAAATAACAACCCTGCCGTTCCTTGAAAAGAAAAAGCGGCAGGTGGAGCGGAAACTTTATCAGCAGCCACTGATTCAAATCGGTTCATCGCTATCAGATAGTATAAAAGGATTGGTTTTCCAATCCTTTTTGTCTATTAAGATAACGATTCGGGGCGATACTGAAAGTTCTGCGTTGCAGTTTGGCGCATTCCTGAGGCATGAACAGTGAGTGCGCCCAACTGACACATGTTTTGTGAAAATAGCAAAAACTAGAGTTGAGTAAATGGGATAAATATGGTAAAATTTAATAAGTGATTTGCAGTTTATTTATTTGAATATACCATATATAGTATCTATGTGAGGAATGTGAGACTACGAAGTGAAAAGAGTATTTATTCATGCCTATGCGGCGGGGAATTTAGGGGATGATTTATTAATCCGGATTTTGTGCGAGAGATATCCGAGGACCAGATTTGTCATATGTGCGGATTCTTCTTATAAGAAGAGATATGCGGATTTGAAGAATCTGCGTGTATTTTCGCCGGATGATAGGATTGTACGTTATACGGACAAGTTACTGAAGAGGGTAAAGAACTGCGATAATGGTATGTGGAAGCTGTTATTGAGGAGTTCTTACGCTACGGTTCATATTGGGGGTTCTGTTTTTGTCCAGCATCAGGACGATTTTGCCCCGGCCTATCATCTGGATTGTCAGTTGAGAAGATTAAGCAGAAGATTATATGTTGTGGGGGCTAATTTCGGGCCATATACGGATGAGAAGTATTACCGCTTATATAGGAAACTTCTAAGTTCCTACGAGGGAGTGTGCTTTCGGGATCGGTATTCAAAGAATTTGTTCAAGGATTTTCCCAATGTAAGATATGCGCCTGACGTGGTATTTAATTACAGGCAGACCGGGAAAGTAAGATTGAAAAAGCAGGCTTTATTTTCTGTAATAGATTTGGAGGGCAGGGGCGGAAAGTATAGTATCAGCCAGTACGCGGAAGAATATTATAACTTAATGGCAGAACTGGCGGAGCAGTGTATTGAGAGAGGATATACGGTTAAGTTCGTGTCGTTTTGCAGAATGCAGGAGGATGAAAAGGCTGTCAGAATGATTATTGACCGGATGGGGGATAAGTACGAAGAAGCGGTCAGCGCATTTTTTTATGATAAGGATGAGAGGAAGTGCGTGAATCAGTTCTATGAATCAGAATTGATTGTAGGAACCAGATTTCACAGTATTATACTGGGATGGCTTGCAGAGAAGAAAGTGCTGCCGGTTGTATACGACTTGAAGACGCTGCATACGCTGGAAGATTTGGGAGTGGAAGATTATATTCTTCTGGAAGATTTGAAGAAGGTACGTGCAAGCGAGGCGGTGGAACGCCTGATAAGCAGAAGTGTGATAGATGTGAACGGGTTGAAGAGTAAGGCAGAGCGGCAGTTTGCAGATTTGGACGGATTACTGCAGTAGGCGCGATTGGTTTTGGGGAGGGCGGAGAGATGAAGGAACCTTTGGTTAGTGTTCTGATGGTCAATTACAACCATGAGGAAACGATTAGAGAGACAATCGAGAGTGTTCTGGGACAAACTTACCGGAATATTCAGTTTATTATTGTAGACGACGGCTCAACGGACGGCTCCTGGGAGGTGATAGAATCCTTTCAGGACGAACGGATAGAAGCCCACCGGCTGGAATCGAACCGGCATATATGTTATGCGACAAACTATGGGTTTGAGAAGGTGAAGGGAGAGTATCTTGCCCGCATAGACA
>CATJPU010000115.1 GCA_949742505.1 uncultured Lachnospiraceae bacterium
CCATTACTCAAATAAGGTGAAAAAACAATCAGCTCGCTAATCTGGTACCTGTTAACATCAATCGCCATCCCCTGGACGTATACACCCGGTTCTCCTGCCAGCAACGCATTCTTTATCTTCTGACTCAGTTCAAGAAGAAGCTGAATCTCATTATATTCTTCAAACGCCTCTACTTCGCCGCACCGAGAATCATCCGGATCTACCTTCTCATATTGGGATACATCCTCCAAAGGCCCGGTTGGATAGACTACTGTTTCTTCCGTAGTTTCTTCCGTAGTTTCCTCTGCATAAACTGTAAACGGCTGCACAAATGTCAACAGCAGCAACAGTATCATAAATAAGCTAATTTTTCTTTTCATACAATGCTCTCCTTTTCATTCTAATGATATCTGATAGAAAAATCCCACTCCCCAGAACCATCGTTCCGGGGAGTGGGGCTTTTCCTCCGTTTTATCTGTGATACATTTAAAAAGCTCTCGTAAAACGCATCATAATCATCGCACAATGACCGCGCTCTGCATTACCCTGTGGATTGATATTTCCACTGTCGCCTTCGCCTTTGATCAATTCATTTGCAATCGTCCATTCTACGCCTTCTTTTGCAAAGTCGCTTACCATGTCCGCATCTGCAAATTTGCTCAAATCGCCTTCCGCATCCATGTTCATCCCAAGATGCTCTCCATAACGGTATAACATTGTCGCCATCTGCTCACGGGTAATATCATCTCCAGCGCCAAAAAATCCATTATGTGTATATCCGGTAACCACTCCTGCTTCTTTTGCCCAAATCGCTGCCTTTGCAAAGAAATTCTTCGGATCATTAAATTCTTCTTCGGACAAATCCGGATATGCCTCTGCGCTGTACTCAACAGTCGGCTCACCCTCTAAACGATACAGGATGGTTGCGAACTGTGCACGGGACACTTTCTCACTCGCCCCAAATCTATCCGGCTCCATTCCTGTCATAATGCCCTTGTCAAGCATATCCAAAGCTGCTTCCGCATACCAGCAGCCAGGATCCTCCGGGTCAACGTCCCCGTATGGATTCAGCACTCCGCCTTCCATATTCAGAGTAACCGTATCTGTAAAATAATTTATGAAATCTTCTTCTCCCCATTCGCCCTTATACAGATATACACCAACCTCAAAGGAGGACGGTACCGCATTCTCAGGGATTTTAGCAGTTATCTTTCCTTTAATCGTCTCGCCTACCGCGATAGATATCGTCTTACCCTCTTCATTGAATTCTGCCTTCTCCCAGATAAGTTCGCACTCTACATCCTCATACCAGTCGCCTGACGTATTTGCAGCATACCAGAAAAAATCCTGCTCAATGTCATTGATGTCTTCTGCTGTAGGATTGGTGATTTCTACTCCTATTTCTACCGGCTCGCCGCGCTTTACCCCATCCAGCTTTGACGGCTTATATACTCCGTCTAAAATGGAATCGCCGACACCAAGAGGATAAGAAGCAAATCCAACAGAAGTCCATTCGTCCTCTCCTGTCACATTAGAAATGCTCACCTGAATCGGATTGGTATCATCGAATGCCTTCTCAACCGTTCCTTTCACTGCAAATTCAACCTTCTCTTCCGGAGCCAAATCCTTCTTAAGAACTGCCCAGGGACACCCATCAACAGATTCATCATAGCCTTTGCTGACTGCATCACTCTCAACAATATTCCAGCCCTTTTCTATGGTAACCGTATCAGAAGCATCAAAGACATTTATCTGCAGTTCATCTGCCTTGTATGTTTCTTCAGATATGTTCTCTAAGCTTACCTGCAATGTGGCCTCTTTCCCAACCTCAATGTCTCCGTCCGGGTTAATCTTAACCCGAATAGGATACTGCGCTGCCTTGGATGTAAATCCCGGCATAGCCGTAAGCAGCAGCGCCAATGCCATTATAATACTTATTCCGATTTTCCTTATCTTCATAATTTTTATAATTCCCTTCTGTTTATTCGTTTCCTTGTAATATCACTGATTTACAAATTCTGCTTCTAAAGAACATTATTTATAAATCTGCTCATAATTGTAGCACATACAGCCCGGCTTGCATTCCCTTGCGGATTCAGGTTTCCGTCGGCTCCTTCTCCACTAATCAGTCCGGTTGCAACTGCCCAGCTCATCGCATCCCATGCAAATCCACTTACATTTTCATTGCCTGGAAATGCCCCTAAATCTACTCTGGCTGAAACATCCTCACCCACTTTATCTGCATAGCGGTACAACATCGTTGCCATCTGTTCTCTGGTTATCTGGTCAGCAGGACCAAATCTACCGTCCTCATATCCGGTAATCACATCTACAGCCCATGCCCATATAGCTGCATCTTTATAAAACGCATCGTCATCCGGCACATCTGAAAATACTGGCTGATAAGGTACTTTCGGTTCCTCTCCGGACATCCGGTACAGTATGGTTGCGAACTGACCTCTGGATAATTCTTCACCCGGCCCAAACGTATCATATGTAAGTCCGGTCATGATTCCGTAATGATAGATTTCCATCACATAGCCATAGAACCATGCATCTTTCGGCACATCAGTAAACGGAAGCTCTTCGCATGGTAAAACATTAAACTGCGCTGTAAGTCCTTTATAAGTTACCGTAACTGCCTGCTTCTCATGCACATTCGGATCAAAACTGCTGCACATATCTGCTGTAATCGGCAAAAAGGATGTCCCATGCTCACATTCAACCTGGAGAGCAAGTCCAATCTCATCAATAATTCTTCCAGGAGGCATCAAATAGGATACGTCACTTCCCTGATAGATAGCGACGTTTGTCGGCGTACAGGAACCGGTAAACAACTGTACCCAGGAAGGACCGTTATCTGAATAACCAACACCAAGATGGGTATATTCCTTTGTCAGTATATTCTTCCTGTGTCCCGCACTGTTCATCCAACCTTGCTCGCCGAGCATTACATCATATGCATTTTCATGTCCCATGGCAATATTCTCGCCAACATAATGATAACTTACTCCCTGCTCATCCAATGCAGTATCATACATGGTCCCATTCGGACGCTCATGGTCAAATTTTTCCGGCAGTTCATTAGCCCTGACATTCGCTGCTGCCTGCATATTCATCATCATAGACAACGGCTCTGCTCCGTTTTTTATACGTGCAAGATTAGTTATATACAATACCTGCCATTCCTCCGGTTTGCACTGAAGTTCTTCACCTGAATAAGCCTGTACTCCGTCGTCCTGTCTCTCCAGTAATTTCGGCAAACTCTCCATCCCTTCAATACGCTCCAAAAGTCCTTCCGGTATACCCTCGTTTTCCTGCGCCTCTTCGCCTTCCGGCAGGCCAATCTGTTCAGCCGTTCCAATGACCGACTCGTTAACTTCCTCTGCATTTGCAGGCAGAATCGCCAAATTCAGCAGGAACATAAATACCAGCATTCCAGACAACGCTCTTTTCATAACCCTTTTCATAAAACCTGTTACCTTCCTTTCTTTCCTTTCATTTTCCTGACTGTCCACCGCAGCGGGGCAGTCGCTCTCCAACTTGTGGAGCTTTCATAGGTTCTGATAATCTGTTTCTTCTCTCTTAACACCTCCTTCACTCTCTCCTCGGCCTCCAGTCTCTTCGCTTTCTCGGCTTCAAACTGCTCTCTTAAAGATACCTCTCTGTCGTATAAATACCTGTCATAATAGACATGTGTTCCCGTCAGATTATAGAAATCCTTTTCATAGAACCCATATTCATCCTCCAGCACCTCTTTTACCGCTGGATTTGCAAATAGTTCAAGAAATTTCTCTATCCCCGCAGGCTGTACCGCCTGGGACGGCTGAATCGGTTTACACAACAGAAAAGCCTTCTCACATTCCAGTTCCTCATAGGATTTGGCATCCGGAATCTGAAATTCGCTCTGAAATGTTCTCTGAAATAATTCATTGCTCATATCGTCGAAAAAGTGTCTTCTTATATCCACACATTCGTTGTAGAAACGCAACGAACTAATATAAGATACGTTGCTGTTATTCTGAAGCCTGCTCTTATCGTCGAACCGCCTCATAGCCAGCAAACGCTCTTTCATGACATACAGCGGATATCTCTTCGCAATTCTGATCCAGTAGTCAAAATCATGAGACTGCATATAACCGGGATTAAAACCGCCGACTGCCCGCATCACCCCCTTTTCCATTAATACGGAAGGATGCGAGATACAATTGCCAATCAGGAAGAACGTCAAAAGACTATCCTCCTGACCCGTAAATTCTGTCTCAAACAGATGCAGAAGCTCTGCATTGCCATCATTTATATTATTTCCATCCGTATCAATCAAATCAATCCACGAA
>CATJPU010000116.1 GCA_949742505.1 uncultured Lachnospiraceae bacterium
ATAGTAACAGGCCTTATAGCAAATAAGAAATTCCCATGAATTTCCTTTGATTTTTCTTTGGTAGTCGCATATAATACAAGTAGGGAAATCCCTACTTTCCATATTTAATACTTATCTAGTACTCCATCCGGCTAGAAATTGGAGTCTGTGACTGTCTGTTTCGCACCATTGCGTCGTTAAAATTTCTAGACGATGCCACCGCATCGCCGTCGAAATTTTGCCTAGCACTGGCACGAATCATACAGCCCCATACTCTAATTTCTAACTGGATGGAGTACTAGTACAACAAATAAAACAGGGGGTGAAAAATATGTTAGCAAACGCTTTTATTGACAATGCAAAGGTTATGGCAAAAGGGCAGGTCACAATCCCAAAAGATGTCCGCGAAGTGCTTGGCGTAACAAGCGGAGACCGTATTACTTTTATTGTGGAAGGCGGTACTGTCCGTATCGCTAATTCGGCTGTTTATGCCATGCAGATGCTCCAAAAGGAAATGGCAGGTGAAGCGGAAGCATCCGGCCTTACATCTGACGATGATGTTATGGCGCTTGTAAAAGAATTGAGAAATGGGGACGAAAACGCATGAGGGTTCTGATTGATACGAACGTTCTCATATCTGCGGCATTGAGTACCAACGGCGTTCCCTATCAGGCTTATGTAAAAGCAGTCTCTTACCCTAACCACGGATTGATTTGTGAGCAAAATGTGGACGAAATGAAACGGATATTTTATAAAAAATTTCCCAAACGTCTGGCGACATTGGATAAATTTCTTTCAATGGCCTTACTGACACTGGAATTAGTACCCATCCCAACAGATGAAAATATATCGGAATCGCAAGTCAGAGATGCAGATGACCGTCCCATTTTAAGAGCGGCGATTGAGGCGAAGGCAGATGTCCTGCTCACTGGTGACAAAGATTTTCTGGAATCAGGTTTGAAAAATCCAAAGATTATGACACCGGCTGAATTTCTTGGCATGGATTAAAAACAGCCTTGTACGGTCTATCTTTTTCACCAGCGCCGGACATTAATATCTGCCTCCAGAATCCTCTTAAGCTTCTTTATACAGTTGCTCTACCAAACCAATATTTTTTGTGATGGCGTCTATAGGCCCCTGGGCGTATTCCAAAACCAGGCGGGCGTCCGGTGTGTAAGCTTTGTAATCCCGGAAGAATTTCCTCCAGTCAGCAGGGCCTTCCCCCACTTTCAAATGGGCGTCAAAATCTCCATAGTTATCGTGGACATGATAAGCGCGGATTCTGCATCCCAGTTCCTCCATGACCGCCGCCATGTCCCAGTGGTTTAAAATGGCGTGTCCGGTATCAATCAAAAACCGCAGGTGTTTTTCCGGCCCAAAGGTCTGTAAGAATGCTTCCTGGTCCATAATCTGCTCAGTGAAAGGCATATTTTCCACCAAAAGTTCTACTCCCTGGCTGCGGGCCAGTTCATCCAAAACCAACGTCCGCTCTAAAGCACGTTTACAGCCTTCTTTGATATCAAATCCCGGATAAGGGACTTCTCCATGGGGGTGAAGGACACAGTGTACGGCGTGATATGTACGGACCATCTGAAACGTGCGCTGAAAGCTTTCCTTAACTTCCTCAAAAGCACAGTCTTCGGCCGCCAGGTTGATTTGACAAAAGGGGCCATGGATGCTGAGTTTTCCGGTTCTCCCATCCATAATCTTCCCTAACTGGTATTTCCAGTAATAATCGTCCCCGTATTCGGCAAAAATTTCAACGCCATACTGTTTGGGAATCTCCGCCATCTGGAAAACGCTGTATCCAATGTAAGGTAAATGGCTTATTATAATATCCATAATCTCAATCCTTTCTACTATAATATATCAGGCAATTCCGGGCTAAATTTCATCTATCGCCGCAGCTATTCTGCCAGCCCGCGTATCCACTCCGCGCTCGCTTCAATCCCAGCGGTGGGAACCCCCAGATATTCCAGTACCAGACGGGCTTTGCCGCAATATTTCTTATATGCGTCAAAAAATTCCTCATAATCCAGGATTCCGTCTCCCAACCGCACATGCTGGTCTGACACGCCGTCGTTATCGTCAATATGAAATGCATCAATGGTATCGCCCAAATCATGGAGGAGCTTCGGCACATCCCATTTTTTAATCAGAGAATGCCCTACGTCAATTAGCGATTTTACATATGGGACCTGCTGGAATAAGGCGACATATTCCTCCTGCTCAAAGAGGATTTCCGGATAACAGAGGTTCTCCACTAGCAGGTTCGCCCCAAATTCATGGCCAAGCTCCGCCAGACGGTTCACCCGCTCCAGACAGCGGCCTTTGCGGGACTCTCTGGACTCGTCCCGGAAATGTTCGATATAACCATGGGGATGAAGCACCACATGTTTTGCATCGTATTTCTTCGCATAATCAAAGGTCCACTTATAATTTTCAACTACCTCGTCAAATTTACAATCCTTATGGGACAAATCCATAAATAAGAACGGTCCATGGATGGTAAACTGACCTGGTCTGTCCTTTAGCAGTATCTCAAAGGCCCTGCGCCATACATGGTCGTTGGCATTCTCAATCAGCGCCTCCACTCCCAGATTTCTGTCAAGGTCCTGCATAGCTACAATATTAAATGCAAGATATGCCGACGTACTTACTACAATATCTGTCATTTTCTATCCTCCCCTTCCGGGTAACCAACATTTTCCGTTGTATCCGCGTCAAATATGTGCATCTTATCCCAGTCCATCTTCAGATACATGGTATCCTGCGTCTCAAAATGCGTCCCTGCAGTCGCCATGAAAATCACGCCGTCCAGCAGAAATGCTATGGATTTTTTGTCTCCCTGATTCTCCACATAGTGAATCTGTACCTGCGGGCCCGCCGGTTCCTTCATCAATTCCACATGTTCCGGCCTGATTCCAAACTTCACCTTCGTCCTGCCGCCAATCTTCTCCCTCCAGGCTGCAGGAATCGGCACCCTTGTACCGGAAACCACCAAATCAAATCCATCTACGGCGGCGTCCTCGATATTCATACTTGGCGCGCCGATAAATTTTGCAACAAATACGTTCTTCGGCTGGTTATAGATTACGTCTGGAGAATCGTACTGCTGAATCTTCCCTTCATTCAGCACGACGATTTTCTCACCAATGGTCATCGCCTCCACCTGGTCATGGGTCACATAGATAAAGGTGGGAAGATATACTCTATGCATCCGTACCAGCTCCGCCCGGGCCATTGTCCTTAACTGCGCGTCCAGGTTAGAAAGAGGTTCGTCCAGAAGAAAATACGGCGCCCTCTTTACTAACGCCCGGCACAGCGCAACCCGCTGCCTCTGTCCCCCGGACAATTCCTTGGGATAACAGCCCCGGTAATCGGTAAGGCCGAACATATCTAATGCCTGCACAAGCCTTCTCTCCCGCTCCTCTTTCGCGATTTTCGCAATCTCCATGCCAAACAATATATTTTTCTCCACCGTCATATGAGGGTAGAGCGCATAGTTCTGAAATACCATGGCCACATTCCTGTCCCCCGGCTCCAGACGGTTTACCACCTCGCCGCCCATCCAGAGCTCCCCGCCGGTAATCGTCTCAAGCCCTGATATCATTCGCAGCAAAGTAGTCTTCCCGCATCCGGAAGGTCCTAAGAGTATGGTCCTCTGGCCGGAAGGTATCAGCAAATCAATTCCTTTTATAATATCATTTTTCCCGTCGTAGCTTTTTGAAACATTTTTGAATTCTATGTCAATTGTACTCACGTCATCCACTCCTTGTCCTGTTTTTCCGCTTATTCTTTTACCCCTGACTGCATGAATGTTCCGATAATTTTCCTCTGAGCAAAGATATATAACACCATCGGAACCATTGTAGCAATGGTGGCCAGCGCCATGGACGAACCCCACGCGCTTCCCGACTCCGAATCCATAAAGGTCTGCAACGCAAGGGTTATCGTATATAACTCTTCCCTCTTCAGTATCAACATCGGCCAGACAAATTCATTCCAGGAATTGATAAAGAAGAAAATAATCATTGCAATAACCGCCGGCTTGACCAGAGGCAGCACGATTCTCCTTAAAATCGTAAAGTGTCCTACATTATCCAGCCTTGCCGCCTCAATCAGCGGTTTCGGTATGGAGCGCATGGACTGCCGGATGCGGTAAATTCCCATTGCGTCCGCAAGCTGCGGCAGGGCCACGCCTAACAGCGTATTGTTCAGCCCCATCTGGCTCAAAGTCAGGTAATTCGGTATCATAATAACCGAAAACGGAATAAACATGGATACGGTAAACAACCCAAAAATAATTTCCGGATGTTTCAGATTCATAAAGCACAGGCAGTAAGACGCAAGCACGCTGGTAATAATCTTGCTTATCGTAACAATCAGCGCGATAATCAGGGAATTGCGCAGAAGCCTGAGCACATCGTTTGACACAAATACCGACCTGTAATTTGCGGTTGTCGGATTTGCCGTAAAGACATTGAGTCCCGACGCAAATATATCCGAAAGCGTTTTAAAGGACGTACCAATCATATATACAATCGGATACATCATAATAATCAGAGAAACAATCAGTATCACCTGATATTTCCATTCCCCTTTGCTATGAATCTGTATATTCCGCCGTTCTTTCTCTCTTCTAATTCTCATAATGCACCCTCTTATTCAGTCTGTTCTGCAAAAGCAATACCAGCAGGAAGATTACCAGCGATATAATTGCAACAGCCGCCGCGCGCCCTGTCTGGAAAAACTGGAAACTGTACTGGTAAATCAGATAAACCAGATTCGTACTCGCCATGTTGGGACCGCCCTTTGTAATCATCTGGATTGGGGTAAATACATACTGCAGCCCCATTACAAATGTGATAATAAACACATACAGCGCGGTAGGCGATGTAAGCGGAAATACGATTCTCCAGAATATTTTCCAGTTCGACGCCTTCTCTAATTTCGCAGCTTCAATCAGTTCAATCGGAACCTCCACAATCGCGCCTAAGAATACAATCAGATTATAACCGAAGCTCCTCCATCCTGTAGCAATGGACAGAGCGACAATCACATAGCCCGATGAAGTAAACCAATGTGGCGATTCATGGCCGAACAGCTCAAATATTTCCGCAACCGGCCCCGAAACCGAATTAAACAGCCACATGAATACAATGGCCGCAACCGCCAGGGACAGAAGGCTTGGGAAGAACATCAGCGCCCGGTAGACCTTCGCGCCTCTTGTAATCAGCTTCCCCATTACATAAGAATAAAAATACGGCGCCACAAAACAGAACAGCATCATAAGCAGCACATAAAGTCCTGTATTCCCCAGCGCCTTTAAAAAGCCTGGGTCGCTAAATACATTTTTGTAATTGTCAAACCCCACAAACTTTTTAACAGGCGACACCATATTCCATTCCATCGTACTCAAATACATGTTATATACAATCGGCCAAACCATAAACACACAAAATATCGTGATAGAAGGCAGTAAATACGCGAATTTCTCAAGCTTCCGGTGTTTCTTCCAAAACCTCTGCGTCTTTCCGGAAACCTGCCTCGCCCTCTTTTTGTCTTGCACAACGCATCCCTCCTTACCTGTCATTTCTCATCAGACAATCTGTCCAGATACTTCTCTTTCGTTGTACCAGCTCTCTATTCGGTTAGAAACTTAACTTCTAACCGGATGGAGCACCCCTTTACAATTCTTTAAACATAACCACATGAATCTTCTGTGTTAAGCCGTCCAGAATCTCCGCCGAATCAAAATTGCGTCCCACCTTCAACGAAAGCCGCACATAGAGCTGCCCCTTCGCGGCGTTTTTCGAGTCATCGTCAATACTTACATTTACCACATGTCCGCCGCATATTCTCACCGTATCCAAAAGGCAGGGGATATCTTCTGATTTCTCAATTTCCACTGCCAGCTCCATCCCCACAAGCGTGGACGTATGCCCCTCCAGCTTATGCAACGCCGACATCACGCTCAGCATTACCAGCGTCACCAGCAGGCCGCCTTCAAAATATCCCCCTCCATAGGTGAGTCCCACACAGGCAGTTGTCCATAAGCCTGCCGCTGTGGTAAGACCCGTCACACGTTTCCCTGTGACAAGTATTGTTCCCGCCCCAAGAAAACCAATCCCATTGATTACCTGCGCGCCTAAGCGCGCAGGGTCCGACGACGGGTTCACGCAAACTACAAGATACTGGTCAAGAATCATCACAACGCAAGCCCCCAGAGCAACCAGTATATGAGTCCGAAGACCCGCCGCACGTCCGACGCGCCCACGCTCAAAACCGATTAACCCGGCTGAAACACAGGATAGCAGAACCCTCAGCCCAACCGATACAAACGAAAATTCCCGTATCCTATCAAATATTGCAAGAATAGCCCCAGCCCTCCTTTCCCCATCCGGCCGGACAGAGCGCCGACAGTGGGACGCCTGCCCGTCTGTCATACAGACTTCCCGCCTGTGATTCCGGTACGCCGTTTCACAGATACCCGGATACTGTTACGGCATGTTGTTTATCTTTACTGCATACGAATTACCTCTACAGCATCCCGTTTACCTTATCCTGGGTTTCCTTTATGGTCTTATCCGGGTCCGCGCCGGAAATAATCGCGTCACGCATATCAACCAACACCTGGTCCACATTCATGCCGTTCGCTCCTGGCCAGCTCGGCCATGACCTTGCATTCGTCCACGTCTCAAGAGAAGCATTCATCAGCTCATTCTCTGCCAGAAACGCCTTCATTTCTTCCGAATCCGTCGCGCTCTTCGTTACAGGCAGATATCCCGTTCCTTCTACCCACTTCGCCATACTGTCAGGCTCGTACAGGAATTTCATAAACTCCCAGCATGCCTGGATTTCCTTCTCTTCCTCCGCGAAACAACAGAGCATATTTCCTCCGACGCATACGCTGTAGTCTTCCTTGGAACCCGTTCTTGGGAACGGGGCCGTCCTAAGGTCGAAATTACAGCTTTCCTTCATATATGCAAGCTTGCCGATTGTCACAATCTGTGTCGCAACCTCTCCCGCCGCAAATGCTCCGAGAGCTTCCTCAGAGCCAATTTCTACACATGCGCCGTTTTGGAATCCGGCCTGCCATTTCCTGAATAATTCCACCGTTTCCGGAGTATAGAAAGTTGCCGTCGCATTGCCGTCTTTATCCAACTCGTACATCTCGGCTCCCACTCCCTGAATCATCGGACTCATGGTATAGGTATTTGCTATAATTTCATAATATAGCCCCTCTTTTCCGGTTTTATCCTTTATGGTCTGTCCTGCCGCAAGCCACTCGTCAAAGGTCTCCGGCGGATTGTCCGGATCAAGTCCTGCATCCCGGAAAATATCTGCATTGTAGAATACAACCGGCGTAGACGCCGCATAGGGCAGCCCTAAGATTTCTCCGTTTACCGCCGTCCCAAGCTCAATGATATTCGGCTCAAGCATCTCTTCCAGATATCCTTCGTCTTCCGGCACATATTCTTCGATAATCCTCTTTGGCCCTACATACTGCGGGAAATTCTCAGCAAAATAATTCAGATAATTCCATCCAACCTGTACCACGCCCGGATACTCCCCTATCGCAAGCTCTGCCTGAAGATTCTGCGCAACGCCTGCATATGCGTTTGCGTTAAATTTTCCAATAACTGTAATTCCTTTCTCATTTGTCTCATTAAATTCTTGAATCAGCTCTTCTACAACCGGTCCTCCCTGGGTTTCAGAATTAATATGCCAGTATTCGATGGTGACCCCCTCTAAGCTCTCTTCTCCATCGCTTCCGCCGTCTGTATCCGTCTGCTTACTGCAGGCTGCAAGCGATAATAACATCCCAAGCGCCAAAACCATACTTATCATCCTTTTCATAATCTGTACCTTTTCCTTTCCTCTCCGGTCACTCAATGGCCGTCACATCTGGCCGCCGAAAATTATACCTTCTTCTTGAAATCCTTTTTCCTATTATTTTTACAAATAGTCAATACAAGTTCTTTCTTTCCCACCCCTTTCTTCCAAATAATCATTGCGTCATTCTCTGCCCCCTTACTTTTTGCAGTGCATAATTTATTGCAATGATTAATTAATATTATTAATATTGCGCATCCTTTATTGTATTTATAATACTATATATTTTGTTGAAATTTGTCAAGTATTATTACTAATTTTTTATTATTTTGTATATCTTTATTGTTTTTATATCTATAATATTGAATATTATTTGTAAAATATCAGATATATTTCATATATAATCTTATTATTTTTTATTTCTCGCCCAATTTATCTCGTACTAATAAGTAATACTTTTTAGTAATATTATTAATATTTTTCATCGTATACTTGTAACCAAACTACATCCATGTTATAGTATAGTAAAATATTAGCAACAAGGAGCGCCTTTTATCATGAATAAAAAGAAAGTCACCATGACGGATATCGCCGCCCGGACAGGATTGTCCCAATCAACCATTTCCATGATACTAAATAAAAAAAACTCAGCGCGTTTTTCTGAGCAGACAATCCAGACCGTCTATGAAGCCTGCAGAGAACTGGGTTATGAACACCCGAATTTTTCTTCCAACGATTCAAAATTTATAATGATTATGAGCGAGAATCTTACTATCCCCTATTATTCGCAAACGGCCCAGCAAATAGACTATATCGCAAATATGAATGGATACCGCACAATCATATGCAACACGAACCGCAATAAAGACTTAGAGCTTTCCTATCTGCAATTCGCTCTGCAGAAACATGTCTCTGGTATTATTTACTTAACTTACCCAAACCATCCGGAAAAGGTAAATGAAGTATCAAAAAAAATTCCCATTGTCGCAATATGCGACGAGGCAGAAAACCTCTCTATTGACATCATAGAGATAGATAATATGCAGTCGTCCGCTTTACTCATTGATCATCTGGTCGGACTTGGCCATAAAAGAATCATGCTGTTTACCGCCTCTCCCGACACAAATCTTGGACGGCATACCCGCGTAAAGGGATTAAAATACCAAATGTCACAATACGGACTGGAGGACTCCCTTTTCATCCGCTCTAAAAACGTTAACTGGAAAAGCGAATTATCCGGCGAAGTGAACGACTATACCATCGGATATGAATTTATGCAGGATTCAGACGTATTTCGTATGGGCGCAACCGCCTTTATAGGCATGACGGACGTCATGGCAAGAGGCATTGCCGACGCCCTGTTAGAACAGGGATACCAAATCCCTGAAGACTATTCTGTATGCGGATACGACAACCTGATATATTCAAAGCTTTTGCCGCTCTCCCTCACTACAGTTGAACTCTTCATTGACCAGAGAGCCAAATCTGCCTTTGACTTATTACTGCGCAATATCGACATATTAAACGATAAACCGGACGCCCTGTTCCAGAATGCTCGTATCAAAATCGAGCATCCCTCCGTCCTGATTGTGCGCAATTCCACAGGTCCGGCTAAAGAAAAATAGCTCCCTGTGGATTTGATTCCATCGCTGCACAATACCCGGTTTTACACAGAGTGAACCGTATATCTGTTCAGACCGCTTAGAAAACAAAAGTAAAAAAGGAGTTCACCAATGATTGACGCTCATATTCACTATTCCCATTCTATGGGAGAAGAACGCTTAAAAGAAATAATAAAAGAAATGGAATTAGAAGCAATCGCCCTGCTCTGCATCCCCAAGGGCGGCGCTGACCCTGTCGAGAAGGACGCTTTCGCATTCCGCGATTCCTGCGATATCCCTGTATACATTTTCGGGGGATTAAGCCGCGGCATTTACCGGCAGAAAATGTCTGTATCCTCTTTTGCCGCAGACGCCGACGCAGAACTTTCCAGACTTCTTGAACTGGGCTGTACGGGAATCAAGATGCTGGAAGGAAAACCGGACGTCCGCAAGGCCTTCCCTGTTCCCGACTTTGATTCCGAATATTTTGATTCCTTCTTTGAACGACTGGAACGGGAACAAATCCCTTTGGTTTTTCATGTGAATGACCCGGAAGAATTTTGGGACAGTGAAACGGTCGCAGACTATGTAAAAAAAGCCGGCTGGTTCTATGACGGCACATTCATAAACAACGAAGAACAATACGCTCAGATTTTGAGACTTTTAGCACGCCATCCCCATTTAAAAGTATTGTTCCCTCACTTTTTCTTCTTATCGAACCGCTTAGAACGATTGGCAGAAATCCTGGATTCCTATCCAAACGTACGGATTGACTTAACGCCTGGCATTGAGCTGTACTATAATCTCTCCGCGCAAGGGCAGACTGCAAAGCAATTCATCCATCGCTATCAGAATCGAATCATTTACGGAACCGACATAGGAGCCCGGGCGCTGATTCGTACCGAGAACGTATTACTCTCGTTAGAGGAATGCCGCTCCAGAGTCCGGCTGATTCGGGGATTTCTTGAGACAGAAGGCGACTATCTCCTTACCGAAGACGGGCATTACGTCGTAGAACGAAAGCCCACAGTCATGCATGGACTGGGGCTTTCCGATGATGTGTTAAATAAAATATACCGGCAGAATTTCTTGAACTTTATCAATAAGGATTAATTTACCTCCTTTATTCATTACCGTTCATCTGATAAACAGCGGATTGAATCAGGAGCATTTCCCTAAGCAGACGATATCTCCTGATTCAATCCGCGTCCTCCAGATTAACGCAGTTCCTTCGGAAGCGCCGGAGTCCCCTGTCCGTAATGCCGGAAGACCTCCACTGCCCGCTCCACCTGCTTATCATTCAGCTCTGGCACCTCTTTATCCATACTATACGCAATCGAATAGGTCCTTGCCGCCTCTTCCAAATACACGCACGCGCAAAGAGCCTGTTTCAGACTGTCCCCTACGCTTACCACGCCATGGTGCTTGAGGATTACAGCTAATCGGTCTCCAATGTTCTCCACCACCTCAATTCCCATCTGCTCGCTGGCAGCCGATGAGTAAGGACATACTTTTACGCTGCCTCTCGTTGCATTGGCCAGGGTGGTCAGATTACAGGGAATCTCATCGGTAATCAGCCCGACTCCCGTCGCATAAGGCTGATGGGTGTGAATCACCGCATTCACCTTTGGCATATGCTTTAAGATGTAGAGAAGCGCCACCGTATCCACAGACGGCTTCCGCTCACCCTCCACAATATTGCCCTCTATATCCATTACCAGAACATCCTCCGGTACCATATCTTCATAAATCATGCCTGACGGCGTTACCAGAATCTCCCCCGAAGGCATGCGAAGCGTAACATTTCCTCCGGACAATGCAATCAGACCGTAACGGTCCATCTTCTTACCCGCTTCAATCATCTCTTTCTTTTCCTGTTCAAACATAGTCTTTACTTCTCCTTCTTATTCAGACACGCTCTAGTACTCCAATTTCTAGCCTAGCTATCTCTTTTTCACTGCATGTTTCTGAATCTGTCTCGCAAGCTGCTTCTGCGCTCTCGCCTGCTGCTTCCGGGCAACTTTTTGCTTCTTTAATTTCTTCGACTCAATGCTTCCCTGAATGGCCTTTGCCTTCAGTCCCTGGGGATCTATCTCAACCTCTTTGTCAAATAAGAACCGAAACAGCTTTTCCCCTTCACTGTAATAATAACAGTTCACCCAATAACGGCCCCGGAAGATTCCGGCCTCATTAATCCGCACAAACATCTTCGTGCCGGATGCAAGAGGCTTGCATCGGAATTTGCGTATCTCTGCCCAGTCATAATGATGCGATTTCCGGTAAGCAGAAAACGTAATCCCTTTCTCATCAATTTCCACCTTAGACGGATTGGCAATGGAAACAAAGGTCTCCCACACAAAATATCCCGACACTACCACTGCTCCTACCCAGAGAAGGGGATTCTCCCCTGTCGCCAGCTGAAAAACGGAGTAAAAAAAGATAAAAGTACAAAAAACAGCCGTTACTGTTATTTTTCTAAAATACACGTTGGAATCATATTCATACGTATGCAAACCTGCTCTCCTTTCGCCAATGCCTTTCCCCACAGGGATTCCCTATAGTCTGGCAGGCACCCTTTTTAAAAAAAAGGATGCCTGCAAAAAATGTCAATGACACAATACTGTTAGCCGGCTGCATGCATCTCGGCAGCTTCCTTCAGAATCTTCTTTCTATTTACCAGCGCAAGGCCGACCGCAATCACGCCGACAACCGCAATACCCACGAAGGGATTAATCCAGTTCAGTCTGGTAATTGCCCAGGTCAGCGGATTCGCGCCGTCGCAGATACTTGAAATCGCTGTTGCGGAGCCCATGTCAAATCCAGCCTTCTGCGCGGCAGGAGTAATCCACTGGGACAAATCAGTTGCAATATAGAGACCTGCCGTCAGTACAACGATACCGATAATCAGAGCCCGGAAACCATTTCCCTTAACCACTGGGGTAATCAACACGAACATCCATGGGATAACCGCCAAATCGGCAAACGGCATTACCTGGTTACCAGGAAGCAGCACTGCTAAGAATACGGTAATCGGAACCAGAACCAGCGCTACAGAAAGGGTCATCGGGTGTCCAACGCCTACTGCCGAGTCAAGACCGATGTAAATCTTACCGCGGTTAGAAAACTTCTTCTCAATAAACTCTGAAGCTGCGTCGGATACCGGAAGCAAACCTTCCATCAGAAGGGCCGCCATCTTCGGAATCAGCACCAGAACTGCGCCAAGATTTACGCCAAGCTGCAGAATCGCCGGAATATCATAGCCTGCTACCGCGCCGATGATAATACCAAGAACCGTACCAACCAGAATCGGCTCGCCGAATACACCGAATTTCTTCTGCATTTTCTCAATATCAAAGTTAATCTTATTCACGCCCGGAATCTTATCCAGAATCCAGTTAAACAGCATGGCAATCGGAGCATAAGCCGTTGTAAAACCATGGGGAAGAGATACGCCTGGAAGTCCCAGCGTCTCCTCAACGCCGCCTGCGGTCCAGTCGCCAAGCACCATAATAATAACCATGTTCAGGACCGCGGCAATCACGCCGTATACCTGATTACCGGTTACAACCGCTACCAGAGCGCCGGTAAATGCAAAATGCCAGTAATCCCAGATATCCACGTCTACAGTCTGGGTCGTATTCGTCAGAAGCATGACAATATTCACCGCCAGACAAACCGGGATAATAATCGTACCAACCGTTGAGGCAAATGCAATCTGAGCCGCAGCCGGCCAGCCTACGTCAATCACGGAAAGGCTTAAGCCGAAACGCTCCGCCATCTGTGTTACAGCCGGCGCAAGGTTATCGCCCATCAATCCGGTTACAAGCCCCAAACCAATAAAACCAATACCTACCGTCAAGCCTGCACGAAGAGACTTGCCGAATCCAGCGCCTAAGATCACTCCCATGATACAGATAATAATCGGCATCATTACGGTAGCACCCAGGTCACTTATGTACTGGAAAAAACCTAAGAAATAATTCATTACTTTATTCTCCTTCCTTATTCAGTCACGTAAATCCACCACTGTTTCATCATGAGTCAGGCTGCCTGCTATTTCTGCAGAATATCAACAATCTGATCCACAATCGGCTCGGTACCTCTGCCAAGCAGGAACGCTGTACCGATTACCAGCGGACAGTGACACTCTCCTCCAAGCACTGTCGTAGAAATTACCAAATCAAACTGTTTGGACTTCTCTGCAACTTCAGACGCCTTCCCCTGCGTAATCTGGAACTGACCCTTAAGACCTCTGTCCTCCAAAGCCTTTGTCACCTTCTGGTTCACTGCGGTTGAAGTACAGATTCCCGACCCGCATACAAGTAAAATCCTCTTCATCCCTTTACACCTCCTTAAAAAATTTTATCTGCACATTATATAAAACATAAAGTTCCTTTATATAATGTTGCAT
>CATJPU010000117.1 GCA_949742505.1 uncultured Lachnospiraceae bacterium
AAGAGTATTTTTAGTAGTATTGGACAGTCTGGGGATTGGATATGCACAGGATGCGGAGGAATTTGGTGATTTGGGGGCAAATACGTTAAAATCAGTTGCTGCATCGCCGTATTTTCATATTCCGAATCTTCGGAAATTAGGGCTGCTTAATATTGACGGAATCCATATTTCCAGCAGGGAGAAGAATCCGGCAGGAATCTTCGGCAGACTAAGTGAATTGTCAAAAGGAAAGGATACGACCGCGGGTCACTGGGAAATTTGCGGCCATATAACGAAGAAGCCATTTCCTGTATATCCCAATGGGTTTCCGGAAGATGTTATCGCGAAGTTTACCAGTCAGACAGGACGCGGGGTACTATGTAACCGACCGTATTCAGGAACGCAGGTTATTATGGATTACGGAGAAGAGCATCTGAAAACAGGCAGTCTTATTGTATATACCAGCGCGGACAGCGTGTTTCAGATTGCGGCGCATGAGGATTACATTCCAGTCGAAAAACTGTATGAGTTCTGCGGAATCGCAAGAAAAATTCTTATTGAGCCTAATCACGTAGGACGTGTTGTGGCGCGTCCGTTTACTGGTAAGAAAGGGAATTTCACACGTACTTCAAACCGGCATGATTTTTCTCTGGAGCCGCCGGGGAAAACGCTACTGGATGTCATGAAAGAGAAAGGATTTTCGACGATTGGAATCGGTAAAATTTATGATATTTTTGCAGGGCGGGGGATTACAGAGAATAGTTACGCGTCGGGAAATAAAGAGGGGATGATGAAAACAATGGATTGTTTATCCAGAAACTTTACCGGTCTATGTTTTACGAATCTGGTTGATTTTGATATGCTCTATGGACACCGGAATGATGTGGACGGATATGCAAAAGCGCTTGCCGAATTTGACAGATGGCTGCAGGAATTTTGCGTGCGAATGAAGAATACGGATTTGCTTATGATTACGGCTGATCATGGATGTGATCCGGGATTTTTGCAGAGTACGGACCACACCAGAGAACAGATTCCTCTCTGTATGTACAGTCCTGCGCTTTCACCCGGAAATCTTGGCAGCCGGACAGGGTTCGGCGATATTGGCGCGACAATTGCAGATATTTTTCAATTAAAGCATGCGCTGGATGGGAATAGTTTCTGGCCGCTGATAAAGAGGCGGTAGATTTATAGGTTACTGTTCACTCCGTTCACAGGAACGATTTATAGTTCTTCATCTAAAAGATGGATACAGTTTTTCCGAATTAGTATTTTCCGGTATTGAATGGATAGAATCCCTTTTTTCTGCAGATTTTGGAGAACGCGGTTTACTGTCCGTTCACTGATACCGGACATTCGGGCAATCTCGTAGTGTGAGTATTCTGCAACGAGGATGTCTTCTGCATTGTCGGAAGGAGCGCTGACTTCTATAAGCTTTCCTAATACTTTGGCTGAAGAACTTGTATATTTGATATCGCCTTGAATTTTAGCATTTTTGTAGCATTTGCATGCAATCTGCCAGACCATAAAATCATAGAATTTCCGGTCTGCGTTTATCCAGGCTTCAAATGTGCGGACGCCAAGTTCAACCAGAGTAACCTCGGTCTTTGAAATAACAGTAGACGCGTTTATCATTTGACGGGAAAAAAATTCAAAATCGCCTAATATGGTAAAGGAATTTTCGTTTGTAAAGGCAAATTCTTTTCCGTTAGAAAAAGAGTTCAGGATAATAAGTTCTCCCTGGATTAGAATCATAATTTTGTTCACTTTTTCTCCGGTTATGCAGATGAGAGAATCCTTTTTATATCTGCAGGAATTTGCCTGTTCCCGGATAAAATCCGGAAGAAGCAGACCATGATTGTGCAAACGAGATTCTAATTTGGTAAAGATTGATTTGCTCATGGTTCACCTTCTTTCCGCCGTATCTTGTAAAATTTTTTAATAAGTTACTGTTCACTTTGTATTCAGTAACCGTCATAACCTTACCGTTCACACGCCGGCCAGTATACATTCGCCTGCTTCAATTTACGTCCTTCAAGCGACGTATGAACAGAACCATCATAACATTTTATGAAAAGATGTCAATAATATATCCTTGCAAATGCCGTCGGAATGTGATAAGATATAGCATGTTGTGAGAAGAATAGAGATGGTCCTCTGGTACGATAATCAGATGAATGTATTATGAACATCCGAATAATAAGGAGGTCACACAATGAACGATATTATTAAAAGTATTGAAGCAGAGCAGTTGAAGGAGAATGTACCGGTATTTCACGTGGGTGATACGGTGAAGGTCTATGGTAAGATTAAGGAGGGTAACCGGGAGAGGATTCAGGTATTCGAAGGTACCATACTTAAGAAACAGGGCGGCGGCGCAAGAGCCACATTCACTGTTAGAAAGTTCTCGAACGGAGTCGGCGTTGAGAAGACTTGGCCGTTGCACTCACCGAATGTTGAGAAGGTTGAAGTTGTTCGCAGGGGTAAGGTAAGAAGAGCGAAATTATATTATCTGAGAGACCGCGTTGGTAAAGCGGCTAAGGTAAAAGAACTGGTAAGATAACTGGAGACAGGAAAGGGGACAAATACATCTGTACTTTGTCCCTACTTTTTTATAAAGGTGAATGGCATGCCGGGAAAGATTAGAGGTACGAAGCCTGACAAGATTAAGAAGAGAAAAAAGAAGAAGATTCCCGTTGATAAGATTGAGGCGAAGGTGAAGCAGATAAGCAGGAAGAAGCCTGAACCGGAGAAAAGGACGATTCCCCGAAGAAGAACAAGGAGACATATGGGGAAGAAATGGAGTTTCAAGGACTTAGATTTGAAGAATAATATTTCACTGGAGAAGGTTAAGGGGCTTGGCATGTGGATTCTGCAGATCGCAGCGGTACTTTTCTTTGCCTTTATTCTCGTGTGGTTTTACGGGCAGCGTGTGAGTATGATTGGCGGTTCTATGAATCCGGCGCTTGAGAACGGAGATATTGTACTGGTGAATCGTTTGGTGCACCGTCCTAAACGTGGAGATATCATTGCATTTAAACCGAAAGGAAATGAGAACTTACATTATTATATCAAGCGGGTAATCGGATTGCCGGGAGAGACGATAGAGTTCATCGAAGGAAGGATTTATATTGACGGCGAAAAGTTTGAGGAAGATTATGAAGCGACGGAGATTCGGGATGTTGGTATCGTCAAGAAGAAGATAGAGCTGGGGAAAGATGAATATTTTGTTCTGGGAGATGACAGGGGTAAGAGTGAGGACAGCCGTATGGAGGATGTGGGGAATGTTAAGCGTGAGCATATTTATGGGAAAGTGTGGTTTGTGCTTTCGCCTCTGAAACATTTCGGATTCGCTAAAGATTCATAGATTAGTACAATGAGTAATAAATAATTGGCAGTTTGGCTTGAGCTTACGATTCATTGCGCGTATTTTGCGCTTTGACAACAGGATGAATTCAGAATAATTATAGAGACGGGGATGGAGGAGACGATGCATTTTCAATGGTATCCTGGTCATATGACGAAGGCGAAACGTATGATGCAGGAAAATATAAAGTTAATTGATCTGGTAATTGAACTTGTGGACGCCAGAGCGCCCCTCGCAAGCCGGAATCCGGACATTGACGAACTGGGCAGGAATAAATCGAGACTGATTCTGCTCAACAAGGCCGATCTGGCAGAAGACAGACGGAATGAAGAATGGATTAAATATTTTGAGAATCAGGGATTTTTCTGCGTTAAGGTCAATTCTAAGAAAGGCGGAGGATTGAAGTCTGTTCAGTATGTGATTCAGGAAGCCTGTAAAGAAAAGATTCTTCGGGACAAAAAAAGAGGAATCTTAAATCGTCCGGTCCGGGCGATGGTGGTTGGAATCCCGAATGTAGGCAAGTCTACATTTATTAATTCGCTGGCAGGAAAAGCGGCGGCTAAGACAGGGAATAGACCGGGAGTGACAAAAGGAAAGCAGTGGATACGGCTGAATAAGCAGGTGGAACTGCTGGATACGCCGGGAATTTTGTGGCCCAAATTCGAGAATCAGAGTGTGGGCCTTAAGCTTGCGTTTATCGGCTCAATGAAGGACGAGATTCTGAATGTGGAGGAACTTGGCGCAGAGTTTATTCGATTTGTATGCCGGGATTATCCGGGGGCGCTTGCGGATAAGTATGAGATTGAGGAGAATGAAGACGCTTATCTGTGCCTGAAGGAGATAGCAGAAAGCAGGCATTGCCTTGTAAGAGGCAATGAATTAGATACGGAAAAGGCGGCGGGGCTTTTAATGGATGATTTCCGAAATGGAAGACTTGGAAGAATGACGCTGGAATATCCGGAACAGGTGTGATAGACTATTGACTGAAAGGGGATGTTTTACATGGGGAAGGATACAGGAGGAAGAGGCAGATCCCATTCTGTAATAGGAGCTTTGATTGGATGGATTCTTTATATTGGGATTATCATTGGTCTTGCGCTTTTGATAATTACTTTTGTGGGGCAGAGGACCAGCGTCAGCGGCCGTTCTATGGAAACTACGCTTCATGACGGAGATCAGTTGATTGTGGATAAGATATCCTATCGTTTCCGCGAACCGAGGCGGTTTGATATCATTGTATTTCCATATCAGTATGAGGAGGATGTTTTCTATATTAAGAGAATCATCGGGATGCCTGGAGAGACTGTACAGGTGAAGGACGGGTATACATATATTAACGGGCGGAAGTTAGAGAGCGACGTATATGGCGCAGAGGTGATGGAGAGCGGCGGGATTGCTTCGGAACCGGTTGTCCTTGGAAGGGATGAGTATTTTGTGCTTGGGGATAACCGTAATCACAGCTCAGACAGCAGAGATCCAAGCGTGGGAGTGCTGACGAGAAAGGATTTGCTTGGCCGCGCCTGGGTGAGGATTTATCCCTTTGATAATATGGGCGTCATCCGGCATGAGTAGAACGAAAGGAATCTGACGGCAGATATGAATAGACGGGAAGAGGAACGGCTTAGAAGACGGCAGGAAAAACTGGAAAAAGAACTTGCCCGGTTAGAAGGCATGAGTATATATGAGAAGAAATATTCGGATTTTCAGGCGATCTGCGGGATTGACGAAGCAGGCAGAGGGCCGTTTGCGGGACCGGTAGTAGCGGGAGCGGTGATTCTGCTAAAGGACCGCCCCATTCTTTATCTGAATGATTCCAAGAAGCTGTCTGAGAAGAAGCGGGAAGAATTGTACGATGTCATTATGGAGCAGGCTGTGGCAGTGGGGACAGGTATGGTGGGACCTGCAAGGATTGATGAGATTAATATTCTGCAGGCGACTTACGAGGCCATGCGGATGGCGATTGGACAGCTGGCGGTGAAGCCGGATATCCTGTTGAATGACGCGGTGACCATACCGGAAGTAACTGTCAGACAGGAGCCGATTGTGAAGGGAGATGCGAAAAGCGTGTCCATTGCTGCGGCAAGTATTGTTGCAAAGGTGACGAGGGACCGGTTGATGAGGGAGTATGACGAAGTATTTCCGGGTTATGGTTTTGCCGACAATAAAGGATATGGAACCAAGGCCCACATTGAGGGTTTGAAAAAATTAGGACCTACGCCGATACATCGGAGAAGCTTTATTGGGAAATATATAGAACAGTAGGAAAGGAAATGCACAGAATATATGGGCCGAAGGAAGAATAACAGGATGACCGGCGCCAGATATGAACAGATAGCAGGAACATATCTGGAAAGCCAGGGATACCGGATTCTGCAGTATAATTTCCGGTGCAGGCAGGGTGAGATTGATATTATTGCGAAAGACGGGGAAGTTCTAGTATTCTGCGAGGTAAAATTCCGAAGTGATTTATCCGGCGGGCTGCCGGAGGAAGCGGTAGATTTCAGAAAGCAGCGTGTAATATCCCGGTGTGCTTTATATTATTTGACGGTCCATGGGCTTTCAGGGGTACAATGCCGTTTTGATGTGATAGGGATTCTTGGAGGCGGAGAAGATACGGAAGTTCCGTTTTCTTCCATTCGTTTGTACAGGAATGCATTTGATTACAGGGAGTAGTGAATAATGAAGATTAGCTACAAGAATCGTGAGCATATATTTGATATCAGGGAGAGGAACGGGGTGCCTTACCTCTCTTTTCCTATACTTGAGGAAACAGGACTTGTTCAGCATGGATTTTCGACCAGGTTAGGCGGTGTGAGTCAGGGAGTATGGGCGTCGATGAATATCAGCGTTACCAGGGGAGATGATCCGCAGGCTGTAGCGGAGAACAGGAGACGGATTGCTTCGGCAATCGGCGTGGATGAAAGGAAGATGGTATATTCCAGCCAGACACATACCGCAAACGTAGTAGCGGTGACAGAGGAAAATTTAGGAAAATCGCTTCCAGAGACGGATGGGATGATTACGAACGTGCCGGGACTATGTCTGGTAACATTTTATGCAGACTGTGTGCCCTTGTATTTTGTAGATCCAGTCGGAAAGGCGATTGGACTCAGCCATTCCGGGTGGCGGGGAACGGTGCGCAAGATGGCGAACGTTACGGTAAGAAGGATGCAGGAGGTATTTGGGAGCAATCCGGGGGATATAATTGCTGCGGTGGGACCTTCGATTTGTCAGGACTGCTATGAGGTTGATCTGGATGTGATTCGGCAATTTCAGGAGAATTATATGGAGGAGGATTGGGAATCCTTATATTACAGGAAAGAAAATGGAAAGTATCAGCTGAATCTGTGGAAGGCGAATGAACTCAATCTGTTAGAGGCGGGGATTCAGAAGAAGAATATGGCGATTACCAATGTATGTACCTGCTGTAATCCGGAAGTGATGTTTTCTCATAGAGTTATGGGAACTGACAGAGGGAATTTAAGCGCGCTTCTTGCACTGAAAGGTGAGTAAGTTATGGAAGAGGTAAATGTTATGGAAGAGGTTATTGAGACAACTCAGGAAACTGCTCAGGAAGCTACGGAGGAAGTGAGCGCTCTGGTTCAGTATGTACAGGATCATATTCCGTCTATTATCGCATTCGGATTTCAGGTTATTCTGGCAATTATCTTCTTTTTTATCGGAAGGCTGGTGATTAACTGGATTCGAAAACTCTCCAGAACGATGCTGGAACGCTCTACGGCTGATAAGGGGGTGGAGCAGTTTGCAGATTCTCTGCTAAAGTTTGGGCTGAATGCAATCCTTCTATTCTCTATCGCGACGAAATTCGGTGTGGATACGGCTTCTGTAGCGGCAATTATTGCGTCGGCAGGCGTGGCAATTGGTCTGGCGCTGCAGGGGAGTCTCTCAAACTTTGCAGGAGGGGTTCTGATTCTCCTTCTGAAGCCATTCGTGATTGGCGATTATATAATCGAAGATAATCATGGGAATGAGGGAACGGTGCAGGAAATCCAGATGTTTTACACGAAGCTTTTGACTATGGATAATCGGTCGGTGGTCATTCCGAATGGGATGCTGACAAATAACAGCCTTACCAATGTAACGCAGATGGAAGAAAGACG
>CATJPU010000118.1 GCA_949742505.1 uncultured Lachnospiraceae bacterium
ATAATTTGGTGTCTTCTTTCGTTGCATTACTTAATGTATTTAATGCGTTTCCCATAGAAATACCCCCTTATTTTTGTATGCAGAAGTATAGCATGTCTTTTAAATGGATATTGTCAAAAGCAGTCGGGAGATATGAAGATTTGTGCGACAGCTTTCGCCGGGCGCAAAAATTTGAACTTAAGGGAATGGATTATGATATGCCTGGAAGGTATATATAAAAAGGCAGCCTCCGATTAAGGGGCTGCCTTTTTGTTCGTTATGAAGTGCTTCTAAATTACTCTGCAGAGATAGCCTCTACCGGACACTGATCTGCACAAGCGCCGCAGTCAAGACAGGCATCAGCGTTAATCTCGAAATGTTCTGCGCCCTCAGCAATAGCCTCTGCCGGACATTGAGCTGCACAAGCGCCACAAGAAATGCAGTCATCGCTAATTACATATGCCATGATAAGTACCTCCTTATAAAGTTTATGTGATATTCACAAGGCTGAAATATAAATAAATCAGCTTTTAATTATCATAATACAAAAGCGGTAAATATACAAGCAATTTTATGCTTAAAAATAGATACATAGAATATAATTTTTAAGAAAAAATTCAAGACTTTTTCACAGTTTTGTTGTATAACTGTATATAGCGGTTTGCAAAGGTTAATACCAGCGAAGAGGAGATTAGTATTATGAAAAAGAGATGGATTGCAGCGCTGATTAGCGTGTGTATGACAGCGCTTGCATGTGCCTGTGCCGCACAACCGGAGAAGCCGGATACTCCTGACTGGTCTGATAAGAAGAAAGAGACCCCGGAGGATGCGGCAGAGCTTGAGAAGCAGGCGAAACTGGGGATTATTTCACCGTCGGCCTACGGTAATGTGGATGGACTTGATGTGGAGCCGGCAACTTATTTTTCAATTATTGGTAAGGGTGCAACAGAAGAATACTGGAGCAAGGTTAAAAAAGGAGCAGAGGCTGCGGTTGATGATTTGAATAAAGCGTTGGATTACGAAGGGAATGACAAAGTGAAGGTGGTATACAGCGGCCCGGGTGAATCAGATAATGTGGACGAGCAGGTCAATATTCTCGATGAGGAGCTTGCTAGATATCCGTCTGCTTTGGGGATTGCGGTTATTGACTCGCAATCGTGTAATGTCCAGTTTGATTTGGCCGTTCAGAATGGCATTCCGGTTATAACGTATGATTCGAAGAGCAGTTATCAGGGAATTATGGCGAATATTACAACAGACAACAGGGAAGCATCTGCAGAAGCGGCGGTGCATATGGCGGAAGACCTTGGTGAAGAAGGTCAGGTATTAGTGCTGGGGCATGACAGCCGGTCGATGACCTGTAAGGAACGAGCAGAAGGATTTGCTGCAGAGATCAAGGAAAATCATTCCGGAATGTCTGCTACGAATGTTTATTATATGGATAAGCTGGATGAGCTGAGGGAGAAGATTGTCAGAGAACGCGCTGGTTTGCCGGAGGCAGAAAAGAGCGAGACGGCAGAGGACTCAGAAAGCAGTAATTCAGATGATGTAGATACGTCGGCGGAGTCTTCTGACGGAGATGCAGTGACGGAAGAAGCTTTACAGGAAATTTCGGATGAAGAGGTCTACGCATACATTTTCGACAATAATCCGGATATCAAAGGGATTTTTGCGACCAATGGACAGGCGGCGATGCAGATGGTCAGTCTGTGTGAAGAGCAGGAGAGGGATGCGGTGATTATTGGATATGACGCGGATAAAGAGGAAGTGGAGGCGCTGAAAGAAGGAAAGCTCTTTGGGCTGATTGTACAGAATCCATATGGAATGGGGTATGCTGCAATCGTTGCAGAAGCAAGATGCATACTCGAAAGTGGGAATGAAGCCGAGATTGACACCGGGTATACCTGGGTGACCGCAGACAACATAGACAACAAAGAGGTCCAGAGGATGCTATAATAAAAAATATTTGTGAGGCCGACTTAGGCGGCAGGCGGTCCCGCAGAAGGCCCCTGCTATTACACAAAGCTGGGCAACGCTCCAATGAACTAACTACTGACTCCGGCTAGGATGCTCAGGATAGCCTGAGCATCCTAGTTTCCGGTAAGTAGTGGATTTCATTTCCGCTAAGAGCGCCCTTTCATGCTTTGTATAATAGCAGGGGCCTTCTGTGAGACCGCCTGCCGCCTAAGTTGGCCGCGCAGGTATTATTTTCAGGAATATCCGGATTATTAAATAGGAAGCTCCAAATAGATATCTTTTCCCTCTTTAATAGAAATTACTACCTTGCCATGCCTTACGGTAGTGACTAGGCCGTCTGCGCTTCCGCCTACAGAAGGAGTTTCTGCTTCGGTCGGCGCTTCTTCGGCTGCTGGTTCGTCTGCGGCGCCGGGTTCTTTGAAACCTTCTACATTGTCTGCAGTCAGTGCGCAGAGAGAATCGCTTGTCTTGGTTAATTTGGCTCCAAGAACCTGTTCGATGGTCAGGCATCCGTCCAGATTCAATAATCCGGAATCTACCAGCTCATCGAAGATAGCGGGATCTTCAAGATTTGCGGGTTCGATGGTGATGCCTGCTTCTGCGCGGCAGCACAGTACCGCCGGGTCTTTTGCATGGGCTTTCGCTGTTTCTACTGTAATAGACATATTACATACCTCCTTTATTCATACCTATAACAAGTATAGTCTTCGGAATTTGCAAAATCCAATCGTTTTTTACAATAAGAGGCTGTGATTATTGAAATTATCTATAGCGGCATTCGTACAAAACATTAGTTTTTTGGAAGTGAGAAGGTAAATTCGGTTCCAACGCCTTCCGTACTGATTACATTGATATTTTCCCCATGGGCCTGTATAGATTCTTTGACAATGGAGAGTCCCAGTCCGGTGCCTCTTTTGTCTTTGCCACGGGAGGCGTCGGTTTTATAGAAGCGTTCCCAGATTTTATTGATTGCGTCTTTGGGAATACCGGTGCCGTAATCTTTGACTGAGGTAAATACCTTGTCTCCCCGTTCTGTAGTTTCTACGGTTATGATAGAATCCGGATCGCTGAATTTAATGGCGTTGTCGATGAGGTTATACAGGACCTGCTGAATCTTTCGTTTGTCGGCGTATACAGACAAATTCCTTGTGGCAAGTACCAGTTCGATGGAAATCCGTTTCTCAGTACAGGTTCCTTCAAAGGAGGCGGCTGTATTGCGAATCACTTCATGGATGTCGAATGGGGCTTTATCCAGGAGAAGATTTTTCGTATCAAATTCATTTAACTCCAGAAGATCTCTGGTCAAATCAGTCAGTCTCTCTGTCTCAAACAGGATAATTTTCAAATATTTGCCCTGAAGTTCCGGGGGGATTGTGCCGTCTGCGATGGCTTCCACATAGCCCTTGATGGAAGTCAGCGGAGAACGAAAATCGTGAGATACGTTGGCGACGAAAGTTTTCTGATAGTTCTCCATATCCCGAAGCTGGGAGGACATATAATTCAGAGAAGCGGACAGATAGCCCATTTCGTCTTCTGCATTTACCGGGATTTCGTAATCCAGGTTTCCCGAAGCATACTGAGCGGCGGCGTCTGTGATCCGGCGCAGAGGAAAATAGACCATCAGCTCGAATGCCAGAAAAATAATAAAGGAGAAGAGATAAATCACAGCGATGGTCAAATAGATTCGCCGGGCAAGATGTCTTTGCTGCTGTTCGATATCCTGCAGGTTTCTGTGCAGGAGGAAGTATCCGTTCGTAGTAAAGCCGTTTACTACCGGAGCCATGACGGTAATTACTTCTTCTTCAAAATAATCGTGATAAGTGCCCTGCTGATAGGTATTTCCGGCATTCTCTGTAGGATTGAAGTCCTCAATGGAAACCGGAGAGGCAGGGTAGCCCTCCGGATGAGCGCTGCACAGAAGACTGCCTTTCGTATCCGTAAACCATGCGGCGGCTTCTGTATAGGCGCCAATACCATTTAGCTGAGTTCGGACATCCGACAGGGAAACATCTTCTGTAAAATAGGAAGGAAGATACCGGGTGGCAATGATATTTGCGCTTTTATACAGGCTGTCGGCAGCAGAATTAACTAATCGGTCGTAGATAAAACCAGGAATCAGCATTGCAGCAATAAAGGCGGCCAGAAAACCAAATATAACATATACCAGTATAAATTTTAAATGCAGCGTGCTGCTAAAATGAAGTTTTCTATCAATCATAAGTATTATAAATCCTTACTTTGCTTCAAATTTGTAACCGATTCCCCAGACTGTACCTAAGTTCCAGGCGGCATGGTCGCCGATTTTTTCCCGGAGCCGTTTGATGTGGACGTCCACGGTGCGGGTATCGCCGATGTATTCATAGCCCCAGATGTGGTCTAAGAGCTGTTCTCTGGTAAATACCTGGTTGGGAGAGGAGGCAAGGAAATACAGGAGTTCCAGTTCCTTGGGAGGCATATCCACATTCTTACCGTCTACCAGAACAGAATAATTCGTCAGGTTGATGATAAGTCCGGGATATTCAACCTTTTTGGAGGAACTTTCTGTACGGGATTCCGTCTTTGCAGGCTGATATCTTCGCAGTACGGCCTTTACTCTGGCAACCATTTCCTTGGAATCGAAGGGTTTCATGATGTAATCGTCCGCTCCCAACTCCAATCCCAATACCTTGTCAAAGACTTCGCCTTTGGCGGAAAGCATAATGATAGGAGTCTGAGAACGGGCGCGAATCTCCCGGCACACCTGATAACCGTCTATGCCCGGAAGCATTACGTCTAAGAGAATCAGTCCCGGCTGATATGTCTGAAACGCAGTCAGGGCGGCCTCGCCGTCATACACAATCTGCGTGTCGAAACATTCTTTTGTCAGATACAGAGAAATTAATTCTGCAATATTCTCATCGTCATCAACGATGAGAATTTTTTGTTTATTCACCATAATGATAGCTCCCCCTATTTAAATTCTACAATAGTAACCCCGGCATCACCTTCTCCGAAGGACGCCAGATGAAATTCTTTGATGTGTTTTTGCCTTCTTAAATAAGTGTGGATGCCGTTTCTCAGGGCGCCTGTACCCTTGCCATGAACAATGCGGACAGGGCTTAAATGGGCCATATAAGCGTCGTCCAGATATTTATCAAGTTCAGAAACTGCTTCATCTACAGTCTTGCCAAGCAGATTGATTTCCGAACTTACCGATAAGGCTTTGCTCATCTTCATTTTACCTTTTCCGGTGCGCTGCATTGCCTTTGGCGCGTAAGAAGGCGGGTTATCTACAATTTCCAAATCAGAGATATGGATTTGGGAATTAAGGATGCCCATCTGTACATGGAGGTTGCCCCTGGAGTCAGGAAGGGAGGTAACGGTTCCGGTCAGATTCATGCTCAGTACCCGGACGGATTCTCCCAGTTTAAATTCCGAGGGTTTGTGTTTGCGCTTAGGCGCGGCAGATTCGATAGTCAGTTTGGCGCTGGTGGAATCCAGCTTTTTCCGCAGCCGTTCCCGCTCCTTTTCCATCTCTGCCGCCGAGAGACCTTCTTTTCCATATTTACGGAAATTCTTAATGGTTTCGTCTGCCAGTTCCTTAGCTTCCAGTAAAATTGCGTGAGCTTTTTCGTTGGCTTCTTTGATTTTGCGGTCCCGCTGTTCATCCAGCTTCTTTTGTTTGGCAGCGGTTTCGGATTTCAGCCGTTCAAGTTCCCGCTTGTAAGCGGCAATCTGCTCCTGTTCTTTTTGAATCGTCTTCCGGCTGGTTTCCAAATCCGTCAGCACGTCTTCAAAAGATTCAGCGTCGCTGGACAAATGGGTTCTGGCTTCTTCTATAATGTAATCCGGTAGTCCCAGTTTCTTAGAAATAGCGAAAGCATTACTCTTACCGGGAATTCCAATCAGCAGGCGATAAGTAGGGCGCAGAGTGGCGACGTCAAATTCGCAGCTTGCATTCATGACGCCGGGAGTCTGCAGGGCAAAGATTTTCAACTCGCTGTAATGGGTGGTTGCCATGGTACGAATCCCCTGGCTGTGCAAATGACTAAGGATGGCAATTGCAAGGGCCGCGCCTTCCGTAGGATCTGTTCCGGCGCCAAGCTCATCGAAGAGAACCAGGGAATTATGGGTAATTTTCTTTAGGAATGACACAATATTTGTCATATGGGAGGAAAAGGTACTAAGGCTTTGTTCAATACTCTGTTCATCTCCGATATCAGCATAGACGTCCTCAAAAATCCCAAGTTCTGAGCGGTCCAGAGCCGGAATGTGAAGGCCTGCCTGCCCCATCAGGGCAAAGAGCCCTACGGTCTTCAAAGTAACGGTCTTTCCGCCGGTGTTAGGTCCGGTGATAATCAGCAGGTCAAAATCATCTCCCAATGTCAGGGAAATGGGAACAACTTTATTCTTGTCAATCAGCGGATGCCTACCCTCGCGGATGCAGATACGTCTGTCTCTGTTAAATAAGGGCTTACTTGCATTCATGGAGAGGGCAAGGGCCCCCCTTGCGAAGATAAAGTCTAACTCCGTTAAGGAGCGGTAATTATCCCGGATAGAATCGGTATAATCGGCGGCGTCCGCGCTGAGGCGGGATAAGATTACCTGGATTTCTTCCTGTTCTTTTCCGTATAATTCCTTCAAATCGTTATTGAGTTTTACCACTGCCATGGGTTCTACAAAGAGTGTAGAGCCGGTGGCAGACTGATCATGAATCATGCCGGGAACCTGTGAACGGTATTCGGATTTGACCGGAATACAATAACGATCCCCGCGCATGGTAATAATCGCATCCTGCAGATAGGTGCGCAAGGGACCGTTTACCATACCGGTTAAAGAGGAGTGGACTTTATCGTTCATCTGCCCAATCTGTTTGCGGATATGTTTTAACGTACTGCTGGCGTCGTCGCTGATTTCCTCCTCGCTGAGGATGCAGCGGTTAATTTCAGCAGACAGAATGGTCAGGGGCTCAATCAGCTCAAAATATCCGTCCAGACAGTCGGCAAGTTCATCCACCGTATCGTGGCGTCCATAGGCCTTCGCTCTCTCGGCGGCGGTCAGAAGCTTCGCAATGCGGAGAAGCTCGGCAGCATTCAGAGAAGCTCCGATCTCCAGACGCTTTAAGGAATCTTCTACCGGGTAACATCCGCTAAATGACGGTCTGCCTTTTTTGACAATTCTGCTGAATGCGGCGGCGGTCTCCTCCTGCATATTCTCAATCAGCGCCAAATCGGTGTAAGGCTTTAAATTCCGGCATTTGCGCTTTCCTCCCGGAGAGGCGGCTTCCTCAATTAACAGTTCCGTTATCTTATTAAATTCTAATTTAGTTAAAGTTTTCTTGTTCATATCATGTCTCCTGAAGCGCGTTTGAAAAATGCTCTGCTTAATCCATTCTTATTCTAACGTATTTAGGGCCGAAATAAAAGGATAAATATTGAACATTGGCAGGCAATATTGTATACTAATAAAAGGATTATCAGAGGAGATTACAGTTGCAGGGCGCCAAGCTTGCCCGGAAACAGTAACAGAGGAGTAACGCATCATGGAATATCACGAAGAGCCTAGGGACAGGGAAAATACTCCGGATGCAGAACCTGAGGAAGAATATGCGTTTCTGCAGGAGACTTTGAAGGACGAAAAGGGCCGGGGCAGGATATCAAGAGGTATGATTGTCAAATATGCATGTCTGGGACTGGTGTTTGGATTGACTGCCAGTCTGGGTTTTTTTGCGCTGAAGCCATGGGCAGAGAGTATGAATCTTGATGATCCGAATCAGGTGACGATTCCGGAGGAGGAAGAGCCGGAAGAGACCGAAGCGGCATCGGAGGAGATCATAGAGACGCCTCCGCTTACAATTGATAATTACAGAGAGATGAATAAAGCGCTTTATGACGTGGGAAATGAGACGGCCAGATGTGTGGTTGAAGTGCTTGGGGCCGGGCCGGAAGACGACTGGCAGGGAACAGAGTATGATAAAGTCGGAAGCGTGTCGGGAATTATCGTTGCGGATAACGGACCGGAGCTCCTGATTTTTGCAAGCAGCCGCGTTGCAGGGGATGTAGAGAGTATTCAGGCAAAATTTGTGGACGGTAAGACTTACGGTGTGAAGTTAAAGCAGAAGGATGAAAATCTGGGCTTTGCAGTGTATTCTGTTTCGAAGAACAACCTTTCCGACAGTACAAAGAGCAGGCTTAGGGTTGCAGCGCTCGGTTCATCTGCGACGGTTTCCCAAGGGGATACGATGATTGCGCTGGGAAGTCCCTTTGGCTATGCAGGAGCGATGGGATTCGGCGTAGTAGCGTCTCCGAGGAATACCATGCAGAACCCGGACGGAGAGTACCGTCTGATTTGTACGGATATTTCCGGGGCAAAGAACGGGACCGGTGCGCTGGTAAATATTAAAGGTGAGATTGTAGGGATCATCGATCAGTCAATTTCTGATGAAGACAGTATGAATCTGGTTACCGGTTATGGAATTTCTGATTTGAAAAGTATAATCGAACTGCTTTCCAATGGGGTGCATGTGCCTTATCTTGGGATTACCGGTGTGACGGTGACAGAGGATATAGCCGAGGAGCAGGGGATTCCTGTGGGCGTATATGTGCAGGAGATAGCGGCGGATTCGCCGGCAATGGCAGCGGGGATTCAGAGCGGGGATGTAATTGTCGCCATTGGGAAGGAGAAGACGATCACGCTGTCTGCATACCATTCGCTGCTACTGAAACAGGAGACGGGAAGCAGCGTCAAGCTCCAGGGGATGCGAAAAGGCACAGACAGTTATGAGGAAATTGATTATAATGTGACGGTTGGGAGCTGTAATTAGAATAGAAAGAGGAAAATGTCATGAGATATATTAATACGCTTTGTGAAGGCGAAACCATACGGAATATTTATCTGTGTAAGTGTAAACGTTCGGCGGAGACAAGAAATGGGAAGCCGTACGATAATTTAATCCTTCAGGATAAAACGGGGACGCTTGACGGTAAAGTATGGGACCCAAATTCCGGTGGGATTGCAGATTATGAGGAGACGGATTTTATAGAGGTTTTTGGCGACGTAATCAGTTATAACAATGCGCTGCAGCTTAATATCCGCCAGATTCGGAAGGCCTATGAGGGCGAATATAATCCGGCGGATTACATGCCTGCGACGGAGAAGAACCCGAATACGATGTATGAAGAATTGCTGAAATACGGAGCGCAGGTAAAGAATCCGTATCTTAGGCAGTTAATAGATTATTATTTCGTCAAAGATCAGACGTTTATCAAGACATTTAAAGGACATTCTGCTGCTAAGAGCGTTCATCATGGTTTTGTGGGAGGATTGCTGGAGCATACGCTGAGCGTAGTAAAGTTCTGCGAATATATGGCTTCGGCATATCCGATTTTAAATCGAGATTTGTTGTATACGGCTGCTATATGTCATGATATAGGCAAGACGAAAGAATTGTCTGCATTTCCGAAGAATGACTATACCGATGACGGACAGCTTCTGGGGCACATTGTGATTGGAGTAGAGATGGTAGGCGATGCTGTCCGGCAGATTCCGGATTTTCCGGATAAACTGGCCAGCGAGCTGAAGCACTGCATTATTGCACACCATGGCGAACTAGAATACGGCTCCCCGAAGAAACCAGCGATTCCAGAGGCGTTTGCCCTGAATTTTGCAGATTGTGCAGACGCTAAGATGCAGACGTTAAAAGAGATATTTAAGGATAAGAATACGAAAGACTGGATAGGGTATAATCGGTTGTTTGAGACGAATTTGAGGAAAAGCAGCCTCTAGTTGGAATTCCATGCAGGCAGCGAATCAGACTGCGCTGGAGTGCGGGGCGGATTACAATTTATTCCCGCGGGCAACGAGCCAGGCGGATATGCGGGCATGTCTGTTTGGCGGCTGCCGAGAGGGTCAAAGACCCCGCAGCTTGATGTGCTGCAGGTTTGAGGCCCAGTCAGCTTGCTGCGGGGTCTTTGATTTGGACAGATGGGGCGTAGCTTCATCTGTCTTTTTTAAGAGGTGTAAGTATGAGAAAGAATGATATCGTAACGGTAACGATTGAAGATTTCGGTATAAATGGCGAAGGGATTGGGAAGACAAAAGGGTACACTCTGTTTGTTAAGGATACGGTAATTGGGGATGTGGCGGAAGTAAAGGTCATGAAAGCGAAGAAGAATTACGGCTATGGTAAGCTGCTGAAGATTCTGAAGCCTTCGAAAGATCGGGTGACGCCTGATTGTCCGGTTGCAAGACAGTGCGGCGGCTGCCAGATACAGATGGTAAGCTATGATAAACAATTGGAATATAAGAACCGAAAAGTATGGAATAATCTGAAGCATATCGGCGGGATACCAGAGGAGCTGCTGGCCCGCGTTATGGAGCAGCCCTGCGGGATGAAAGAGCCGTACCGCTACCGGAATAAGGCGCAGTTTCCGATTGGCAGGGATAGAAACGGTAAACTTGCAGCAGGATTTTACGTAGGACATACCCATCAGATTATCCCCTGTGACGACTGTTTACTGGGCGTGAAGGTGAATCGGAAAATTCTGGATATCATCCTTGCATTTATGGAGCGATATCAAATTGAGCCTTACAACGAAGAACAACATCGGGGGCTGGTGCGGCATATACTGATTCGGTATGGATTTGCTACTGATGAGATTATGGTATGCCTGGTGCTGAATGGGAGACGGCTGCCTCATGCAGAGGTACTGACAGGAAAGCTTGCAGGAATCCCTAAGATGACCAGTATTTCCGTCAGTATTAACACAGAGAAGACGAATGTGATTATGGGGAAAGAGATTGTCACATTGTGGGGGCAGGGATACATCACAGATTATATAGAAGACATAAAATATCAGATATCTCCATTGTCCTTCTATCAGGTGAATCCGGTGCAGACCGGGGATTTATATAGGACAGCGCTGGAGTATGCAGATTTGCATGGCGAGGAAACTGTATGGGATGTATACTGCGGAATCGGCACAATTTCTCTGTTTTTGGCGCAGAAGGCAGGCAGGGTGTACGGTGTGGAAATCATACCGCAGACCATAGAAGACGCAAAACGAAATGCCGGGATTAATGGGATTCTTAATGCAGAGTTTTTCACCGGAAAAGCAGAAGAGGTGCTGCCGGAGTACTATAAGGAATATACACCCCGGCATCCGGGGCGGAAGGCGGAGGCGGATGTGATTGTGGTGGACCCGCCGAGGAAAGGCTGCGCGGAATCAGTTCTGGAGACGATGGTGCGGATGCGGCCGCGGCGGATTGTGTATGTGAGCTGTGACTCGGCTACGCTGGCGAGGGATTTGAAGTATTTGCGGGAGAATGGGTATGAGCTGGATAGGGGGAAAGTTGTGGATATGTTTCCGCATACGGTTCATGTTGAAACAGTCTGTCTGCTGACGAAAAAAGCCCAGTAAATCAAAGGGTTCTGCCGCATAGAAGAAAAAACGGTGCTGTATTTCTTGTGAAATATGTTTGGTAAGACGGCTTGTTTTCCGGGGTGGGGTTCAAAAATAATTTGCTGAAATGGAGTTTCGCTAAATTGTATGGGTTTCGCTAAAATGTTTGAGTTTCGCTAAAATGTTTAGTGTTTTGCTAAAGCATACGGATAAAAAATGTACAGTCAGGGTATCAGTAGGAGCGTCTGTTATCCTGGCTGTTTTGGTTTGACATCATCACTGCTAATGGAGATTTAAAAATCCACGTTTGACGTGGAAAATGATTTGACATTCCACATTGAA
>CATJPU010000119.1 GCA_949742505.1 uncultured Lachnospiraceae bacterium
GAACATCCGGAAGCAGAAAAGACAGTCCCAATCAGCATTGCTGCCACAAGTGCTGTGGCAATTACTCTCTTTTTCATTCCACACCTCTTCTCCTTTCATGCTTTGATAAACGAAGCCCGCCAGCCCGAATGGTATGAATTACGGTGTGCCCTTTGGGGATGCTTCGTCAATCTGCATGAAAAATTTGATTGATTTCGAGTAAGATAATAGCAGTTTGCTACGGAAACGTAAATGCATGTATGTGGTTCAATTTTATCACAATGCGTCATTAGAACGAAAATGTTGAAATATAGACGCATAATGGTATATAATATAAACAAAATATAAAATTTCAGCGTTTTTAACAAAAATCATGCTGAAAATTCAGCAAAATCACGATTTTGCGAAGAGGGAGGAAACGCATCATGACGAATTTGTTGTTCTCAGTGTTTCAGGACGAGCGGTTTATGGACCTTACAATATATCAATATGGGTATGAGCGGTGCGAACCGCTGAAATCTTTCGGGCCTTATGTACGGAATAATTACCTGTTTCACTATGTTATATCAGGGAAGGGGACGCTGAATGCCAATGATGAAAAGGGCCATACGTCTCATTACCATCTATCTGCAGGCAGTGGGTTTCTGATTGAGCCGGGATACGTGAATACGTATTATGCGGATGAGGCTGAGCCATGGGAATATGTATGGGTGGAATTTGGAGGACTCAGGGCGAAGGAGTGTATGGAATTAGCCGGGCTGTCGTACAAGACCCCGATTTTTATGACGACGGAGCCGGAATACGGAGAGTTGATTCGAAAAGAGATGATGGCAATCGTTCAGAGCCAGAATGCATCTTCTTTGGAATTAATCGGCCATCTGTACCTCTTTTGCGACGGGCTGGTTAAATATTCATCTTCCAGAAAACAGACCCAGGGCGGGAATTTGAGCGAGTTTTATGTGCGGGAAGCAGTGGTCTATATTGAACACAATTATGCAGAGAATATTACAGTAGAGGAACTTGCCAGGATGTGCAAATTGGACCGCAGTTATTTCGGAAAGATATTTAAGAAAGTGCTGGGGCAGTCGCCCCAGGAATTTCTGATTCATTACCGGATGGCGAAGGCGGCGGACGCGCTGATTGTGGGGAACGAATCGGTAGGCGATATCGGGGCGGCAGTGGGATATCCGAATCTTCTGCATTTTTCCCGGGCGTTCAAAGGGGTTTATGGGATGTCGCCCAGGGAATACCGGCAGAAGAACAGGATAATTTCAAGGTAGTATTAAGTGAGGAGGAGAGAATACAAATGATTCGGATTAAGGATATTGCGAAACAGGCCGGCGTGAGTCCTACTACAGTGTCGAATGTGATTCATGGAAACTATAATAAGGTGTCAGAAAAGACGGTGCAGCGAATTGAGAAGCTTCTTACAGAAACGGAGTATGTTCCCAGTATGGGCGCTATGATGCTGGCGGGCGGAAGTTCCCGGATTATCGGGGTGCTTGTGGGGGAGCCGGAAGGGGAGAAGTATGGGAGGGAAGGGTATGCCTTTTCCAATGTGCTGATTCGGTCTATTGAATCTGAGATTTATAAGAGAAATTACTATATGCTGCTGCATTTTACGCCGGACCCGGAGGAAGGGATTCAGTTTGCGGTTACCTGGAATGTGGAAGGGCTGATTACGCTCGGTCTTCACACGAAGAGTAATACGATGATTCAGGTGAAGGGAAAGGCTCCGCTGGTGTCGATTGATACCTATTATGAGAAGCAGGGGATTGCAAATGTTGGACTGGATGATTTGGGAGGAGGCTATCTGATGACCGAGTATCTGCTTGAGTGCGGTCACAGGAAAATCGCATTTTTGTCGGATAATGACGTGGGTGTGGACCATGAAAGATGGAAGGGAGTGTGTCTGGCATATGAAAAAAGAATGGGAGATACCGCGGGTGTCCGGCATATTATTATTCCGGGAGAGCGGACGAAACGGAAGCATTTTTATCAGGAGTATCTGGCACAGATAGCGAAAGCGGAGGATGCGTTGTTCTTTGCTTCGGATTATTATGCTGCGGAAGCGGTTGTCAGACTGAGGGATTTGGGAATTTATGTGCCGGAAGACATTTCAGTGGCAGGATTTGACGACAGTGAAGCGGCCAGACTATGCCGCCCGAGACTGACGACTATCCATCAGGATATTGTCAGGAAAGGAAAAGATGCGGTGAAAAAGCTGTTCCAGCTTATTGATGGGGAGCCAAATATCTCTGTATCGGACCAGCTTCCCATCTCCTTGGTGGTTCGGGACTCTGTGAAGAATATGCAAAATATATAAAAGAAGAACGGCAAGATTGTACAAAATTACGTTTTGCGCAAAACTTGTTGAAAGTGATGTATATATTCTTATATAATAGGAAAAAGGAACAAGGTTTTGCGCAAAACGTTACATCGTAAAGGAGTGATAAACTTTATGGATTTGTCAGTCTACCATTGTGGGTACGAAAAATGTCGTTTGGTACGAATGGAAGAGACAGAGGGCGGCAGGCATTATCTTTTCTACTATATTGTATCTGGAGAAGGCTCCCTGCGCGTACAGAATGAAACAGAAGATGAGAAGATTTACAGCTTGCCGTCAGGTCGGGGGTTTCTAATTGATGTAGGAGGAAAGGAGCGGTATCAGATTCTTGCAAATGGGAACTGGGAATATGCATGGATTGAATTAGATCTGGATTTGAAGTGTGAGAAGTATGTAAACCGGGCGGTGCATTACATAGAGCAGAACTATTTTCGCCCTATATCTGTGGAAGAGCTGGCAAAGAAATGTTGGCGGGACAGAAGTTATTTTGGGAAGGTTTTTAAGTCGGTTATGGGGCAGTCGCCTCAGAGTTTTCTGAATAGCTTCCGAATGGAAAAGGCGTCGGAGGAATTGATGACGGGAGATACTCCCATCGGTGATGTGGGGGCGGCGGTAGGTTACCCGAATCGGTTGAATTTCTCCAGAGCTTTTAAGGGAGTGTATGGAATATCGCCGAGAGAATACCGGCAGAGGAATATGATAATCGGCAGATAATCATGAATTATTTAAGAAGAAATAGAAAGGCATCAGGAAGAAGAATATGGACAGGAATTGGTGGAAAGAAAGCGTTGTATATCAGATTTATCCAAGGAGCTTTTGCGACAGTAATGGAGACGGAATCGGAGATTTGAATGGAATTACAGGGAAACTTGACTATTTGAAAGAACTGGGGATTGATGTAATCTGGCTGTCTCCGGTGTATCAGTCGCCAAATGATGATAATGGGTATGATATCAGCGATTACCGGAAGATTATGGCGGAATTTGGGACCATGGAAGATTATGACAGGATGCTTTCGAGAGCTCATGAGCTTGGGATTAAGATTATGATGGATTTGGTAGTGAATCATACTTCGGATGAGCATCCATGGTTTGTGGAGAGCCGGAAGTCAGAAGATAACGAATACCGGGATTATTATATCTGGAGAGACGGGAAAGAAGGGAAGGAGCCCAATAACTGGGGAAGCTGCTTCGGGGGTTCCGCCTGGAAATATGATGAAAAGACAGACCAGTATTATCTGCATCTGTTTTCTGAGAAACAGCCGGATTTAAACTGGGAGAATCCAAAAGTCAGAGAAAGCGTCTTTGATATGATGACATGGTGGTGCGAGAAGGGAATCGACGGCTTTCGAATGGATGTGATCAGTCTGATTTCCAAAACGCCGGGACTGCCGGACGGAGCGTTGGGAAAAAGCGGTTATGGGGAGTTTGCTTCCAGTTGCGCGAACGGCCCGCGGGTGCATGAGTATTTACAGGAGATGAACCGGGAAGTTCTGTCAAAATATGATTTGATTACGGTGGGAGAATGCTCTGGCGTTACGGTAGAAGAGGCAATGAAGTATGCTTCTTCTTCTGGCAAGGAACTGAATATGGTGTTCCAGTTCGAACATATGGATTTAGACGGCGGAGAGAGCTTTAAGTGGAATCACGAAAAGATACTGCTCACAGAGCTTAAGAAGATTATGAGTAAGTGGCAGACAGGACTTGCCGGGAAAGCGTGGAACAGTCTGTACTGGTGCAACCATGATCAGCCGAGGATGCTGTCGAGGATGGGAAATGACGATCCGAAGTACCGGGAGGTATCGGCTAAGATGCTTGCCACCTGTCTCCATATGATGCAGGGAACGCCCTATGTCTATCAGGGAGAGGAGTTGGGTATGACCAACTATCCCTTCACTTCTCTTGATGAGTTCCGGGATATCGAGAGCATTCACGCATACCGAGAGTTGACCGAAAAGGGGATTGTAAGCCCGGAGGATATGTTTGACTATATCAGCTACAAGGGCAGGGATAATGCAAGGACCCCGATGCAGTGGGATGACGGGCCCCAGGCGGGATTTACCACAGGAACTCCATGGATACCGGTGAATCCCAATTATAAAGAGATTTATGCAAAGGAGCAGATGGAACGGGAAACTTCGGTATTTCACTATTATAAGAAGTTAATCCGGCTGCGAAAAGAGCACGAGATTATCGTGTATGGCGATTATAAGCTTCTGATGCCGGATAGTGAAGAGTTGTATGTATATTTGCGGAGCTATCAGGGAGAAAAGCTTCTGGTGATGTGTAATTATACGGCTCGGGAAATAGCTTTTCGGATACCGGAGGAACTGCAGGGCAGAACCGGAGAAGTACTGATTTCTAATTATGACAGGGACAGAACAGGTATGGAGGACGCCGGGCAGGAAACATTGCTTCGGTCTTACGAGGCAGCGGCCGTATTGTATCAATAAAAGTGGATATCTGCATTTTACTCATTAAGAGGCGGATAATTGGCGGTCAGAAGTCAATTATCCGCTTTTTGGGGATAGTGATATGGAAGACAGTGCCTTTCTGCGGCCTGCTTTCCACACGAATATGGCCCTCATGCAGCTCCACAATCCATTTTACGATGGAAAGACCGAGGCCGGAACCGTTCCGGTCTCTTGCTTTGTCAGCGCGGTAAAAACGCTCAAAGATATGGGATAAATCTTCCCGTCCGATACCGATGCCGTCGTCTCTGACATGAAGCAGGAAGTTCTGGTTGTCCGCACTGGCGGTCAGCCAGATATTACCGTTTTCATTGCCGTATTTGACGGCGTTCTCCACGAGATTTACCAGCAATTGCGTAAACAGGCTCTGGTCGGCGTAAATGGAGAGGGTTCTTGGTATTTCATTGCGGATTTGAATTTTCTTTTCTTCGATTTCGGCCATTAATATTTCTACAACAGAGTCTGCCATTTCCCAGGGATAAAGTTCCTCGGGCTCAAACTGGCAGCGCCCTTCGTAGCCTCTGGAGAGCATCAAAAGCTGGGAGAGCATCTTGCGCATCCGCTGGTTCTCTGTCTGGATGATTCTCAGATTCTCCCGGATAATTGTTTCGTCGTTCGTACACAGCGCATCCTCCACGCAGGCGGTAATAACGGTCATGGGGGTGCGGAGCTCATGGGAAGCGTCGGAAGTAAACTGCCGCTCCCGTTTGAAGGCAAAATCCAGTTCGGAGATCATCTGGTTAAAGGTATCTGCAAGCTCTCCCACCTCATCGTGGGAAAATACGCCGTCAATCCGGCCGGACAAATCTCCATTTTTAATGGTTTTAGCAGCCATAGTAATCTGATGGACCGGCTGCAGGGTACGCTTAGCCAGAATATAAGAACTAAATGCGGCCAGAATCAGGTATCCGGGAATTAAAAATACCAGAAGCCACATAATATTTTCCGCGGTAAGACGGGAGGTGACGGTGGAAATGGAATTCTGAATATCCTGGGATACTTTTTCCTGAAAAGAAAACTTTACCATAAAATAAAGGGCTGGAATCAGCAGAGCCAGATGCGCCGCTGACAGCCCGATATAAAGAAGTATAATCTTGGTACTGATGTTAAGTTGTTTGATTCTGCTGTTTTTCTGATTCATCTTTTATAACATAACCATATCCGCGGACCGTATGAATCAGCGGATTGGAATATTCCTTATCAATTTTGTTCCGCAGATAGCGGATATATACATCTACGATATTGGAATCATAGTCGAAATTATAGTTCCATACATGGTCGGCAATCTGGCTTCTGGTAAGAGCCTGCCCCTGGTTCCGCAGCATATACTCCAACAGGGCATATTCCTTGGAGGTCAGGATAATCTCTTTGCCTGCCCGGGAGACTCTGTGCGCGGGCAAATCCATCACCAGATCAGCCAGTTTCAGAACATTCTGAAGTTTTTCGCTGTTTCTTCTGAGTAGAGCTCTTAGCCTTGCGGACAATTCGTCATAGGCAAAGGGCTTGGTAAGATAGTCGTCCGCTCCTGCGTCAAGTCCCTGCACCCGGTCCGTGACGGAATCCTTAGCAGTCAGCATCAGTACCGGCGTGCGATGGCCTGCCCGCCGGAACTCTTTCAGGATGGTAACGCCATCCTTTTTGGGGAGCATCCAGTCTAAAATGATGCAGTCATAGACATCGGTCTCCATGTATTCTAATCCCTCTCTGCCGTCAAAGCAGCCGTCTGCAGCGTAGCCTTCCTCCGTCAGCCTTCGGCGCAGAATCCGGTGCAGGGATTCATCATCCTCGATAATCAGTATTCTCATGACATCGTCCTCCTGTAAATACCAGACCAGGCGCTTACAAATCGAACTCTGGCAGAAGAGAAAGCTGTTTCCGCCGGAATCCGGTAAGCAAATTCCCGGCATGCCCGCAGACACAGGGGCACAATATACGCCGCGTCCATCTGCGCTGTGGGAGTGGTCTGTTCATAGGTTTTGTGCAGGGAACAAAAAGTATACCACAGACTGGCTCCTTTGCGCAAATTATTTTCCGGTAACGGCGGTTCGCCGCTCTCATCAGATAAAAGCTCAGTCAGGGCAGTATGTAAATCCTGACTTTCGTATTTTGCGTGGGCCAGCATATTGTCGGTAAAATTCTCGTTATGCGGGTAGGTGAATGCATCTGCCAGATAGTGGGTCAAAACGCCCAGCCGGTAAAAATCCCAGAGAGACAGAGCGTCTTTTTCTTCCAGTTTCTCCAATAACCGCTGCAATTTGGGTATTGAATAGGTTGTAAAATGGATTTTCATCGGGTGGCCGGTGAAAAGGCCCTGAAGGTAACCGATGGGATTGTGGTCTGGAAAGACGCAGCCATGGATGAAAAGACGGGTCTGAAGATAGCTGTGGGTGTTAAGTATGGTTCTTGATAAATATTCTGCTAAGTACTTGTGATCGTATGATTTCATAGAAACACTCCTAACTTATTATTTTCATGTTTATTTTTTCTATACACATACTGAGGGATGAAAATGAAAATAAAATGATAGAATTATGAGAAATTTCTCATAATATATAAATATTTATGGGATGAAGTCCATTTGGAGAAGCTAAATTTTGCAGGGGGAAGGCGGATGAAGATTGAAAATCGGTTTTTTCACATGATTTTGTGGTACAATGGAAGCGGTAAAGTGGAAAGCGGAAGTGAATAGCGGAGGGAAACCATATGTTAAAAAAATGTAACGGCATCCTGAATATTCTGATTAGTCTGATTATCGGAGTTTTTATGGGATATGCGATATATGCGTACTGGGATTATAAGACGCATCCTGAGTTATACGCTATGCAGTCGGCGCCATGGTATACCGGCGTTTTTGTTTACGGTATAGTTATGATGATTCTTTTGTCGGCGGCAATCATGATAAAGCTAATTATTTGGAGAAAATTAAATCGACAGTAAACTTTTGATTTCCTATACAGGCAGGGTCGAAGGGGCAAAATGAAATGGTAAATTTTTGTGAGAAGGGCAGAGTATGGAGGCGACAGTATTTATCATAACGGGAGCAATGGCGCTTATTTTAGGGGCGGCATATAATCGCATTGCAAAAAAGAAGCGTATTCTTCATTTCCTGGAAAAAGGGTACGGCAGAAAGCCGGAGGAAAGAGCGTACGAATTGGATGAAATTAGAATTTTGTGGAAGGAACTGGATGATAAGAAAGAGGGAATGGATGAGATTACATGGAATGATTTGGATATGGATGATGTGTTTAGGAGAATCAATGTATGTAATTCGTCTCTTGGAGAGCAGGTTTTATACCGTTGTATCAGAAGAAGTCCCCATGATTGTTATTTTCCAGAGGAAGTGGACAGTTCCGTAAAGAAGGAGTTCACAGAGCGCTGCCAGGACAGTGGGGATTTGGAATTTCTGGAAAGGCAGGTGTCATTTTTTGCAGAAAACAGCCGGGTCAGGCAGCAGGTTCAGAAAAGTCTGTTTGGATTTGGAAAGCGGAAAGGGAATTATTATGTTCCAATGTTTCTGAATAATCTGGATAGTTTCCAATTAAAAGCCGCATGGATATATGCCGGCTTGCATGTATTACTGCTTGCGGCGTTTTTTCTGGCTTTGCTGCTGCGTACAACTCTGTCTTATTCTTTATTGGGAATTGTAATTCTGGTGAATTTGTGCGTATATACGTTTATGAAAGGGAAATATGAGATACATTTGGATTCCATTGCGTGTATGAACAACATTGCCCAGATGTGTATTGAGTTTGCGAAATTTGACGGAAACGGCGTGTTCTGCCGCTTAGAGCCCTATAAAAAGCTGGCGAAAAGAATTAAGAAATCGGCGGTGTTTATGAATGTAAGGCATCAGCAGATGTATACGGCGGATTTTATGGAAGTGTGCGCGATATATCTGATGGGAGCATTTCTGCTGGATTTTATTTTTTTCAATAAAATGATTCGGCTGTTGGAGAAGAATCTGGCGTGTATTTGGGAGATGTTCTTTGCCGTCGGGCAGATTGATATGGCTATTGCGCTTGCATCTTACAGAGAAAGCCTGCCTGTCTGGTGTGTTCCGGAGATATTCAGTGATGGCGGGCTGGATTACAGAGAGGTGTATAATCCGTTGCTGAACCATCCGGTATATAATGATTTCCGGCTGGAGTCAAATTGTATGATTACCGGTTCTAACGCTTCTGGTAAATCGACCTTTATGAAAGCGGTTGCGGTGAATGAAATTCTTGCTTTCAGCATCCATACCTGTTCAGCAAAGCATGCTGTAATTCCGAAGATGGAAGTCTACACATCTATGGCAGTGAGGGATGATCTGCTGGCAGGGGAGAGCTATTTTATAAAAGAAATTAAATCACTGAGACGGATTGTTCAAAGGATGGAGCAGGCCGGGAAAATACTGATTGTAATTGACGAAATATTGAGAGGCACGAATACAAGGGAGCGTGTTGCAGCGTCCGCAGCAATTCTGAAGTATTTAGGGGAAAGAAATTGTATGGTAATCGTTGCTTCCCATGATATGGAGCTGGCAGGTATGCTCAAAGAGCATACCCTGGAAATGGCCGAATGGCCATTAGGGGCGCGCTGCAGGAATACTTACCGGAATTATTATTTTTGCGAAAAGGAGACGGAAGGGGGTATTGAGTTTGACTATAAGATTCACGAAGGGATTTGTATGCAGACCAATGCGATAAAGCTACTGGAACATTTTGAATTTCCGCGGGATATTATAAAGGATGCATGTACTGCGCTTGTGAAGTAACGGTGCAGGAATGAATTTTCAAACACGATCCAGACAAAGTTTGCCGGCGTAAAAAGGCAGCGGGGGATTGCAATTCGTCAGAATCACAATCCTCTGCTGAATGAAAGAATCGTGGTGGCGGGAGATTCTCTGGCAGTTCAGGTCAGTTCCGCGATTCGTGATACGCCTACATAGATTTCTGATATTTTGTACCAGGTAGGATAATCCACGATTCCGGTAGCCGGAAGACCGAATACGGATTGGAATTTGGATACGGCTGCAGCGGTGGCCGGTCCGTAGATTCCGTCTGCGGTCAGCTTTGGAATGGCGGGGTAAGCGCCTGCGATTACATTAATCTGCTCCTGAAGCTGACGTACTTTGCTGCCGGTGGAGCCGTTCTCCAGATTATATCCCGGCCAGGAAGAGGGGATGCCGGAGATGGCTTCAGCGGTGTTGATGTACATGTCGTCGCCGTAATAGTAGCGGAGAATTTCAATAGCGGAATAGCCTTGGTCACCGAGAGATTTGGAGCCCCACTGGGTCAACCTGATTGCTATAACCTATAAAGTATAAAGGAGGCTGTCAGCCGCGCAGGTTTGACAGGATTTTACTGATATAAGAAGTAGTATATTTTCAGAGTTTCCGTAGACTTATCATAGACTATTTTATCTATAATCTGCTTCAGCGCTTCATTCTTCTGTACGTAAGTATAGGAGTCTGACAGCAGTATCTCAAATACACTTTTTATTTTTCTCAGCATATCGGCAGCAGGATCATGCTGGCCGGAAGGCGCATTCGGTGTTTGCAGTTCTTTAAGCTGCAGCTCAAGGGCCTCGCGCTCTTTTTGAATCAGGGCGCGGTTTTCCCGGTATTCTTCAAGAGTGTCAATCCCTTCCCGGTATGACGCGCGTATACGGTCCTCTTTGCCTTTCAGACCGGAAAGGCGTTCTTCTATTAACGCGCATTCATTTATGGACTCTGCGGGCTTATATTCGCGCAATTCATACTCAACCTGTCTAGTATCCAGAGCATTTTTTATGCAGGAAATTACTTCCTTCTCGATGGTATTGGAACTGATGCCGTTGGGTTTCTCACATTTCCCTTTGCTGTAGCCGTAACAGGTGAAATAGGAATAGGGCGCTCCGTTTGCCCGGCGCATGGTATTAGCGGTCATTGTTCTGCCGCATACAGGGCATTTCATGAGCCCGGAAAGCCAGTGCCGATATGTAGAGGAGGGGCGTTTCCCGGAAGGCTTATAAGTAGCTTTGTACTGCTTCTGGGCGGCGTCAAAC
>CATJPU010000120.1 GCA_949742505.1 uncultured Lachnospiraceae bacterium
GAAAGGATACAGATACCCCGTCCATGACGCTTCAGTGAGTTGACAATATTATAAAAATCAACCGAAGAAGGAGTGTCTAAACTAGCGGTTGGCGTATGAAAAAAATACAGAACTGCGCCGGCATTCAGCGCTTTTGATATGGCGATTTTTTGCTGAGTGCCAGAGCTTAAATAGTCAATATCGGAGCAGAACGAAACATTCTGAATATTCAGCATCGATACATATTCGTAGGATAAAGCAGCCATTTTTGACGGAGACAGGAATCCTCCGTGTGAAACCGGAGCGTAGTTTGATAGAAAAATATTATCTTTGACGTCCAGGCTTCTGGTCAGGTTACCGGAAGGTTCTCCGCTCAGATAAGAAATGTTCCTTCGCAGAAAGGATTGATTTTTGCGCGCAGAAACCGGACAGCCTTTGATGGATAATCTGCCGGTGGGGGAGTCCGATTTTCCGGATAATATATGGAATATATGCTGTGTGTAAGGAATGGAATTTCCGGTTATCCCAACAACTTCGGACTCTCTGATTGACAAGCTGAATAGGTTCTCAGAAGAGCTGTCCGGAGATAATTTGCAGGCGTCAAGCAGTACCTCTCCGGGAGGCATGCTGATGTAAGGGTATTTATTCTGCTCGTATTGCTTCCGGATCATTGATTCAGCGTACTGGTCGGCAGAGACAGGCCGGATTGCGGCGGCGGTTGTTTCGTGCGCCTGGGGCATGGAATAGTAATAGTCCGATTCCATAGTCAGAGAATTTAAGTGCTGGGCAAGGCAGATTACAGTAATCCCCTGTCTGGAGGCCTTTTTTATAAAGCTTTTCAAATGGATCAATTCAGAGTGGGAGCAGTACGTAAGCAATTCATCAAGAATGAGCAGCTTACCGCCGCTGATGATTGCATGGAGCAATGATATCAGATGCTGTTGGTAATAGCCCAGATTCCCTGCTTTGTCGGTTAAGTCAAATGTCAGTTCATATTGCTCTAATATACGGCCTGCCGCACCGTATGCTTTCCCGGGAGTGCAGAAAATACGGGCGCCGAACTTATGCTCCAGCCCAAGGATTAGATTCTCCATTACGGAAAGAGAAGGAATAATCTGCGGCTGGTAAGTGAAATAATAAATACCGCTTTCTCTGGCCTGGCTCTCGCTCTGAAAATCTACCCGGGCGGAATTGTAGATGACTTCGCCGGATACAGGACGGGTGATCCCGCAAATGCTTTTTATTAGAAGCGTCTTTCCGGACATATTATTTCCCAGAATTGTAAATACACTGTTTTTGGGAACATGAAGATTAATATGATTTAAGTAAAATTCTTTCCCTGTTGAGATGCATAAATCAGTTAGTTCCAGAATGTTTTCATTATTGTACATTAGCTTTATATATCTCCTTGTTAAATATTATAAGCAGAAATTAACCGGATATTATTGCTGTAAAAATAATTTTTATAAGAATCTGGGATCTGGTTATCGGTAATATACAGCGGAAACGATTGAAGGGGGCCAAACCGATGCAGCGCAATCTTGTCAAATGTATGGCTGGAGGCCAGGATAACTGGCTGGGCGGCAATCTGGGTTACGGTCTTTAACAGTTCAATCTGAAATACTTCGTTGGTTGTAATGCCTGCGTTCATATCCAGAGCATCCACGCTGAAAAAAGCTTTGCTCACATAAATGTGGGATAATTGCTGCAGACAGTTCGGGCCGCTGGAATATAGGAATCCGTCGTTGTCGGCCTGTATGTCGCCGCCCAGAAGATAGATATTGGAAGCAGATTTTTGCAAGTGTGAAACAGCGTTGATATTTGTGGTTACAACTGATAGATTTTTTTTGGCATGAAGATGAGCGGCCAGGGCAAAACAAAGGTTCCCTGAACCAATAAAAATGCTGTCTCCGTCATTGACCAGATCCGAAGCAGCCAGGGCTATGCTGATTTCATATTGGGATAGGGCGTCTTCTTCGGTAGAAGAAGCGGGAGCGCTTTCTTCGGAATTTAAAACGGCGCCGCCGTGGACTTTTTTCAAAAACCCTTCCTTTTCCAGTTGATCGAAATATTTTCGTATTGTAACTTCGCTGACATCCAGATAACTGCTTAAAGTAGAAGTATCAATGGATTTTTTATCCAGAAGGATGTCTTTGATTAAGGTGATTCTCTGTGCAGGTAACATGGTTTCGTGTGCCGTCAGAAGTGTTCTGACAGCATCCTTTCATTTTTTCTTTCTTTTATTTTAAGATTCTTTTCTTCTAAAGTCAAACCATATCATAATATTATTTTTCTTTGAAGAATTTGTTAAAAAGAGGATATTGTAGCAGATGAAGTTATTATTACGAATGAAAGGATTTAGCATATAAAACAGTGATAAATGTTTTGTATGATTTCCAATAATTGTAAAAAATAAGGATAAAAAATAAAACAAAACTAAATATATAGTAATAATACACAAAAATGAAAGTCTAATCTTGTAAAGAATGCTAATTTACACAAAATGAAAAGTAGTATATAATGTGTGATATCGAAAGAAAACGAAAGGTAACGAAATAATACAAAAATTGAGAGGATGGAAATGAAAGAAATAAAAGGAAATGTATTTAATATACAAAAATACAGCGTACATGACGGGCATGGAATCAGGACGATTGTATTTTTAAAAGGCTGTCCCTTGCGGTGTGAGTGGTGCTCGAATCCGGAGAGCCAGAGTACTTATCCGGAGATTATGCTGACGGCAGAGTCCTGCTGCGGATGCGGAAGCTGCTATGAAGTGTGTAAGACGGGTGCAATTCGCCCTGACAGTGTAAAGTGGCTGAGAAACAAATGTGTACTATGCAGGAAGTGCGCAGATGTATGTCCTACAGAAGCAAGGACCGTTGCGGGTACTTATATGACGGTTTCGGAAGTAAGGGAAGTTGTTATGCAGGACAGCATTTTCTATCGTACGTCAAAAGGCGGGGTAACCTTTTCCGGAGGAGAACCGCTGATGCAGAGCGAATTTGTTACTGAGCTGGCAAAGAGCATAAAAAAAGATTATGTGAGGCTGGCGGCAGAGACAACCGGATGCGTTTCATGGAATCAGTCGGAAGGACCGCTTTCGATGATGGATGAGATTCTGTATGACATTAAACATATGGACAGCGGTATTCACAGGCAGTTAACCGGCGTCGGCAATGAGCTGATTCTGGAAAATGCAGAAAAAGCAGCGAAACTTCCCGGAGATTTTGTTGTAAGGATTCCGGTTATCGGCGGGAAGAACAGCGATGAGGAGAATATTTGCAGAACGGGCGTTTTTGCAGAAAAGATTGGTGCGAAAGAGGTGCATCTGTTACCCTATCACCGGTTTGGAGAATCAAAATACAGGAAAATAGGAAGGACATATACCTGTGAAGCGTATACGCCGGATGATGAACAAATGCAGAGACTGAAAAAGCTGGTGGAAGAATCCGGCGTTCCTTGCAGGATAGGAGGATAGGCATTACATATGGAAGAAAAGTACTATGTCGAGATGAAACATATCACGAAAAGTTTTGGCGGCGTCCATGCGCTAAGAGACGTAAGCTTCAGGATTGCGTCCGGCAGGGTAAATGTGCTGATTGGTGAAAATGGAGCGGGTAAGTCGACACTGATGAAGATTCTGGCGGGGGCATATCATGAAGATTCCGGGCAGATACTGATTGATGGAAAGGAAGTTAAGATACCAAATTCCCAGAGCGCTCTGGAGCAGGGAATTGTCATGGTTTATCAGGAATTAAATCTGGTTCCGGGAATGACGGTTATGGATAATCTGTATCTGGGTGTGGAGAAGGCTCGAGGGGGATTTCTGGATAAGAAGACTGCGAGGCTTGCGGCTCAGGAATTGCTGGATATGTATAATTTGGGGATTCATGCGGATGATCTGATTGAAGACCTAAATGTTGGCAAACAGCAGATGATTGAAATCATCAAGGCCGTCAGCAAGGACGCAAAGGTCATTGTAATGGATGAGCCCACTTCATCATTAAGTCAGAAAGAGTGTGAAGAGCTGTTTGATATGATAGAAACACTGACCCAGGACGGAGTCGGAATTGTATATATATCCCACCGGATGGAAGAAATCTTCCGGATTGGGGATTATATCACTGTAATGAGGGATGGGGAGTACATTGGAGACTGGAGCGTGAAGGAGATTGATCAGAACTTTCTGGTACAGCAGATGGTAGGAAGGGAGATTTCTCAGATGTTTCCAAAGGAGCCGGTCCCTATTGGGGAGACGGTTTTAAAAGTAGAAAATATTACAAAAGAGGGTGTATTTGAAAATGTAAGTTTTGATTTGAAACGAGGAGAAATTCTTGGAATGGCAGGCTTGATTGGAGCAGGAAGAACGGAAGTGGCTTTAAGTATTTTCGGACGCTATAAAGTGGATTCCGGCGATATCTGGCTGAATGGAGAAAAGGTATGCATCTCAAATCCCCGCAGCGCAATTGTTCACCGTATTGCGTACGTGCCAGAAGACAGGAAAGGACAGGGGTTAGATTTAAACAGCCGTATCAGGGATAATATTTCCATTTCCAATATGGATCGCGTGGGACAGGGCGGAATTGTCAATACTGGAAAAGAGAACGAACTGGTAGAAGAAATGATTAAGATTCTGCGCATCAAAACTCCCTCGTCCATGCAGCTTGCAGGGAATTTAAGCGGGGGCAATCAGCAGAAAGTGGTGTTGGCAAAATGGATATCCAGAGAGATTGACGTACTGATTCTGGACGAGCCTACAAGGGGTGTCGACGTGGGGGCCAAAGAAGAAATCCATAAGTTAATTATAAAGCTTGCAAAAAAGGGGATTGGGATTATTATGATTTCTTCTGAGCTTCCGGAAGTGCTGGGAATGTCTGACAGGATTCTTGTTATGCATGAAGGAAAGGTTACCGGTATTCTGGATGCCGAAGGAGTGACCCAGGAAGCCGTTATGGAAAAAGCTACAGCAGTAAATGTGTAAAAGAAAGGGAGAGGAACAGTATATGAAAGGCAGTAAAACACTTATAGAGAAATTTAAAAATTTTCCGCAATTGAGCATCTGTGTGGGTTATATAGTTATGTTTATTCTTCTAACGGCTTTATCGGAGGATTTCCTTACCACAAGGAATCTTCTAAATGTTTTAAGGCAGACTTCTTCCACCATGATTGTGGCGGTTGGAATGACGTTTGTTCTGATTACAGGGGGAATTGATTTGTCCGTAGGTTCTGTGGCGGCGCTGTCCGCAACACTATCGGTAGCGTTTATGGTCAATTATCATCTTCCGGTGATGGTATCCCTTTTGCTTGGTCTGCTGGTAGGAACGGTATGTGGGTTTGTAAACGGGGTTGTCATATCTAAGCTGAACCTTCCTGCATTTATTGTGACGCTGGCGATGATGAGTTCGGCAAGAGGAGCGGCGCTGGTTTATACCAATGGCAAGACGATTGTAGGCGTACCGGATAGTGCGATTAAGTTTGGACAGGGTTATATCCTGTCAATTATCCCGATTCCGGTGGTTGTTATGACTATCATTCTGATCATAGCGGGTATATTTATTACGAAAACAGTATTCAGCAGATATATATATGCGGTGGGCGGTAACGAGGAATGTGCAAAGCTTAGCGGTATCAATGTAAATCGGGTGAAAATCGTAGTGTATTCGCTTAGCGGATTAGGGGCGGCAATTGCAGGAATTATTCTGACCATGCGGCTCGCATCGGGGCAGCCCACGCTTGGAGAAGGGCTTGAGATGGATGCGATTGCAGCATGTGTGCTGGGCGGAACCAGTTTAAGCGGTGGTAAAGGCTTTCTCTTTGGCACGATCATTGGAAGTGTATTTCTTACAACATTAAGTAATGGACTGAATTTGATGGGCGTGTCTTCCTATATGCAGCAGGTACTCAAAGGTCTGATTATTATTGCGGCAGTCTGCATGTATGAGAGAAAGAAAAAATAATACAAATCAAAGAAAGGAAAAGGTAAAAAAGTATGAAGAAAAAAGTGGTAAGCGTATTGCTGGTTGCAGCAATGGCAGTAAGTATGCTGGCAGGCTGCGGAGAAAGCACATCCGGAGGAGATGCAGAAGAGACAAAAGAGGCGGCGGAGACTACAGAAGAGAGCGGGGAAATGGAGCCGGAGGATAAGTCCATTACTGGAGAGGAATTTGACCCTTCCGAGGTATATGAGAAGGATAACGCCGGGATTAAAATTGGCCTTACCTTGATGACCTATGATTTCCAGTTCTTTCAGGACATGATTGCGCAGGCGAAGGCAACTGCAGATGAGTTGGGCGTTGAACTGATTGACTATGACGGAAGCAATGATACGACAAAGCAGGCGAATGCAGTAGACGATTTGGTATCCCAGGGAGTTGATGCATTGTTTTTGAATCCGGTAGACGGCGATGCCATTGGAGGAGCAACGCAGGAAGCAAACGGTGCGGATATTCCGGTTATCACCGTAGATGTTAAATCATCCACAGGCAAGGTTGAATGCCATGTATCATCAGATAACAAAATGATTGGTGAAGAGGCCGCAAAAGCAGCAGTTGAGCTGTTAAAGGAGAAGAACGGAAGTGAATCCGGATTTATTTACATTCTGGGCTTTGACCCGATTTCATCTATCTATGACAGGGCGGAGGGATTTATTGAGTATATCGAGCAGTTCCCGGATATTGAATACGTTCACGAGGATCCGGATACCCTGACTTCCGAAAAGGCCCTTGAGAAGATGGAAGCAGTTCTTCAGACCTACGGTGAAGGCAAAGTGGATGTGGTATTTGGCGCAAATGAATCGGATGCTATTGGTGTGATTTCTGCGGCAGAGGCAGCAGGAAGAAAAGACTTTAAGGTAATCGGAGTAGATGATTCACCGACTTTGAACGAAGCTCTTGCAGACCCGGAAAGCATTTACTATGCATCTGTTGTTCAGCAGCCGATGGAAATGGGAAAATACGGGGTTGAACTCTGTACCATGGCGGCGCAGGGTATGGATTTGGGGGCAACCTACATTGCAACCCCATTGCTTACAGTTACAAAAGACACCATTGCCGATTATGAAAAGGATATGGCAGAAAAAAGAGAAGCGCTGGCAGAATATTATGACTAGTACAACGAATATTAAGTAATTGAACAGTCAGAAAATAATGATTTGCTGAGTTGAAAAGAATATCAATAAAGAGGTGATTACATGTTGAAATATAAGATACAGAATGATATTGCGGATGTTTTGAAGCCGGGAACGCCTGGATACGAGCGGGTTCAGAGGCTGAAACAGCGGATTCTCGACGTGAAACCGGAGGTTTGTCTGGAGCGCGCGCTGATTGTTACGGATTTTTATAAAAAGAATGAAAGCATGCCGGTTATTATGAAAAGAGCTAAGGTATTTTATGAGATTCTTGATAAGATGACCATCTATATCCTGCCGGATGAACTGATTGTAGGGCATCAGGCAGAGAAGCAGAGAAGCGCGCCGCTGTTTCCTGAACTTGCGGTTGAGTGGGTAAAAGAAGAGATGGAAACATTTCCGACCAGGGATCAGGATAAATTCCTGATGTCTAAGGAGGATATGAAGACCTTCAGCGAAGTAATCTATCCTTACTTTAAGGGCAGGACTTTTAACGACAAAGTAATGCAGCAGATGACGGAAGACGTTGACCTTCTTGAGAATGAGGCGGGATTGTTCAGCGTGGGACTTCATGAGGACGGCGGCCTGGGGCATTGCCTCATGGATTTTGGCAAGGTACTGAAAAGGGGATTCCGGGATATCAAAAGGGAAATCAGAGAGCGCAGGGAGCAGTTAGAAGACTGGCGCGGAGAGAGCGTAGATAAGAAACTGTTCTATGATGCAGCGGAGATTGTATGCGACGCTCTTGTGAATTTTGCAAACAGATATGCGCTCCTTGCAGAAAAGATGGCGGGAGAGGAACCGGACGCTGCAAGAAAAGAAGAGCTGCTTGAAATAGCGGCAAATTGCCGGAGGGTTCCGGAATATCCGGCGGAGAACTATTATGAAGCGCTGCAGAGTTACTGGTTTGTTCAGGTTACGACGCAAATTTATGATAATGCAGTATCCATTTCGCCGGGCCGTCTGGACCAGTGGATGTATCCCTATTACGAGAAGGATATCGCGGAAGGAAAGATGACGAAGGCCAGAGCGCAGGAACTGCTGGAATGTATGTGGGTGAAATTTACGGAGCCTATTAAGATTTACCGCAGAATCGACGCAGCCTTCCATGCGGGATTCCCGATGGGACAGAATCTTTGTGTATCCGGGATTCGCCCTGACGGTATGGACGGCACCAATGATTTATCATACCGGTGCCTGGAAGCGCATTCCCATGTCCTGATGATGCAGCCGAATTTCTCGGCGCGTATGCATTCCCAGTCTTCACCGGAGTATGTGAACCGGGTTCTTAAGGCTGTGCGGATGGGGAACGGAATGCCGCAGATTGTGAATGACAATACATATATTACGGCGATGACGCAGCTTGGCGTTACATTAGAAGACGCAAGGGATTATGTTCCGGTCGGCTGCGTGGAGATATCGCCGGAGCGGGCATGGACCAGAGGAAACGGCGGATATTTCAATCTCAGTAAGGTGGTTGAGCTGACGCTTCTGAATGGTAAATGTGGAATAACCGGCAAACAGGTATCTATCGAATCCGGCGACCCGAGAACCTTTGAGACCTTTGACGACTTCGTGGAAGCATACAAGAAGCAGATGAAGTATTGTATGAGCCGTCTTGTAAAATGGGACAACATCATCGACAAGATGCATGCGGAACATCATCCGGTGCCGTTTACGTCTATTCTAATTGATGATTGTATTGAGAAGGGCATGGACGCAACCTGGGGAGGCTGTCATTACAACTGGACAGGGCCGCTTGGAGTCGGAATCGCCAATGCAGGAGATTCGCTCTATGCAGTGAAGAAGGTTGTATATGAGGATAAGATGTATACGATGGATCAGTTGCTTAACGCCTTAGAGAAGAACTTTGAGGGCGAGGAGTATATGCGCAAATATTTGGTTAACCGTGTCGATAAATACGGCAATGATGTGGAAGAGGCCGACGAGTGCGTGAAGCTTGCTACAGATATTTATTTCGACTCGATGAAAGGCTTTGAAACATACCGCGGAGGCCCCTTTGTTCCGGCGCTTCTTCCAGTGGCTTCTTATGTGGCCTTCGGTATGTCTACGGCGGCGCTGCCGGATGGACACTTAAAGGGTGAGCCGCTTGCCGACGGTATTTCACCAAACTATGGAGCGGACGAACATGGCCCGACGGCTGTTATGAAATCGGTTGCCTGCATTGACCATGTTCGCTGCGGCAACGGCGTGATTTTCAACCAGAAGATTTCTCCGACGGCGGTTTCCTCAGAAGAAGGGATGCAGAAATGGGCGGATCTGGTGATGGGATACATCAATCTTGGGGGCGGACATGTGCAGTTCAATATTGTTTCTGCGGATACGTTAAGAGATGCGATGGAAGAGCCGGAGAAGCATAAAGGTCTGGTGGTCCGGGTTGCAGGATACAGCGCTTTCTTTAATGAGCTTGCACCTGAAGTTCAGGAAAGCATCATAGCAAGAACAGAGCACGAATTGTAGAAAATTGCACCCGCGCGGCTGGAAACTGCCTGCCGAGCGGGTGCAATTTTTTAGAGAGATAGGAGGAAAGAATTATGGCATATTTTATGGGGATTGATGCCGGGACGAGCGGAGTTAAGGCAGCTGTTATAGATGAAAAGGGAAACGTAGCGGCGGTTGGATATGAGGAATGTGATATTATTACGCCGAGACCGGGCTGGGTGGAGCAGAATCCGGAAAGCTGGTGGGAGGTATGTGGGAAGGCGGTAAAGCAGGCCGTAGTGAAAAGCGGGGCGGGCGAACAGATAGAAGGGATTGGATTCTCTGGTCAGATGCAGGGCTGTGTTCTTATGGGAAAGGACGGAAAGGCGATTGGTAATTGTTTGATTTGGCTGGATCAGCGTTCGGCGCCGCAGGTGAAAGAGATTGAAGAACAGATGCGCGAGGAAGAGATGCTGTCCATTACAGGAAGCTACTGTCTGAATAGTTACTGGGCGCCGAAACTACTGTGGATTAAGGAAAACAGACAGTCGGATTTTGAAATGGCGGATTCTGTTCTGTTTCCCAAGGATTATCTGAGATTCCGTATGACGGGTGAGATTGCAACGGAAGTCAGCGACGCGTCCCTCTCTTTCCTTTTGGATGTTCCAAAAAGAAAGTGGTCGGATACGATTGTGAAGAGGCTTGGGATTCCTTCACATCTGCTTCCCAAACGTCTGGCAGAATCTCAGGAGATTGTCGGCTATTTGAGAAGAAGTGTTGCAGAAGAATGGGGAATGAACCCGGGAATCCCTGTTGTGGCAGGTGGCGGGGACCAGCCGGCAGGAGGCGTCGGAATGGGAATTGTCGAAGAAGGAATGATTGGCTCCACGATTGGTACTTCCGGAGTAATTTTTGGATGTACGAACCAGCCTTTTGTGGACAGGCAGAAGCGTGCTATTATGAGTATGTGTCATTCCGTACCGGATAAATGGTGTTTCTTAGGGCTTGCGCTGGCATCCGGCGGTTCGTTTAAATGGATAAGAGATACGTTATTTGCAGAGAAGAAAGCGGAGATGGCGGCAAAAGGGCTGGATGTATACGACTTTATGACAGAACTTGCAGGAAAGGTAAAGCCGGGAAGTGAAGGGCTTACGTTTCTGCCGTATTTTAATGGAGATAAGACGCCGATTAATGACGAGAATGCGAGGGCGGTATTCTTTGGGCTGTCATACCGCCATGCTCTGGGAGCAATTTGCAGGAGCGTGATGGAAGGAGTGACCTTTTCACTGAGAGAAACAATAGAAATCTGCCGGGAAAAGGGAATGCAGGTGACAGAAGTGCGTGCAGCCGGAGGCGGGGCAAAGAGCGCACTGTGGCGTCAGATTCAGGCGGATATTTATCATGCAAAGGTTGTTACCACGAATATGGAGGAGAGCGGCTGCGGAGCCGGAGCGATTATGGCGGCAGTGGGAACGGGATATTTTAAGAACATCAAAGAAGGCTGCGAAGCCATGCTGAGCATCAGGAATATAACGGAGCCGATTGCAGAAAATGTAAAGATTTATGACGAGTACTATGAGACCTACCGGAATCTGTATCCGGCGCTGAAGGAAAGCTACGGAAGGCAGGCGGAGATTGTTGCGAAATATTTCGTCTAGAGCGTGTTTGTAAATTGCTGTCTGCCGAAAACAGAATGCTTTATTACGCATAGCTGAGAAATACTCAGTGAATGGCACAGATGGAAATATGGTTTGCAGATTAAACAGGAAGGTTATACCTTATGAAACGGCCGAATGGCCATAATGGGGTACTTAGGAGAGTGTACAATATGAAACGTTCAGAGATAAATGAAGCCTTAAAGGCTATGGAAAGAAAGATAGATGAGTGTTGTTTTAAATTGCCGCCTTTTTGCAGATTTACTCCGGCGAAGTGGAAGAGCGCGGGGCGTGAATATGAAGAGGTAAAGGATAATATGCTCGGCTGGGATGTTACGGATTTTGGCAGCGGCAATTTTAAGAAAATCGGATTCTCAGCGCTGACAATAAGAAATGGAAATGTAAGGATGCCGGAAAAGTATAGTAAGACCTATGCGGAGAAACTTCTGTATATGCATCCGGGCCAAAAACTGCCAATGCATTTTCACTGGAAGAAGATGGAAGATATTATCAACCGGGGCGGCGGGAATGTGCTCATCCGGGTTTATAAGGCGGCGGAGGATGAGAGCCTGTCAGGAGAGGACGTGCGGGTAAGCAGCGATGGAAGAAACTACATGGTTCCGGCAGGGACTCAGATAAAGCTGACACCGGGAGAAAGCATTTCGCTGTATCCGTATACCTATCATGATTTTACGGTTGAGAAGGATACGGGAGACGTATTGCTGGGAGAAGTGTCCATGTGCAACGATGACGAAAATGATAACCGTTTTCTGGAAGCGCGCGGCAGGTTTGCCGAAATTGAAGAGGACGAAGCGCCATACCGGCTGCTGTGCAATGAGTATCCGGAGTGGTAAGTTGTGTTCCATGCAGAAGATTTTCTGAGAGTACTGCTTCACAAACGCGGACTTGGGGGGAGTAGTGCTTTCAGAAAATTTTTTAAATTCCCGAATGGTTATATAGTTGGAACCTATTATGGCCATTCGGCTGTTTCACCTGTCTTATGTCAATTGTGAAGCTGTCTTTAATGGGGATATTAGGAAATTGTTTGGATTAACGGAGCGGGAAACGATGGAGGTATCTCGTTTGATATAAGATAGCAGTTGATCCAGAGACGGCACCAAGATATAAAAAATATATACCATACTGGGCATAATTTAACTTTCCCTAACTTTCATGGAGACTGGAATTGGTCAAGTTCATTAATAGAACGAGGTGCAATGAGAATTCATCAATATGTCAAATCAAATAGTGCAAAAAGCTCAAAGAAATGTAAAAAGAAGGAAAATACTTGACAGATTGCACAAAAAGGGATATACTTTCTTCATAAGAAATTTAACACGTGTAAAAAGAGAGTTAACTATGCAGAAAAGAATGTCTTTGGAAGAGATATCTGAGGAAATTAATATATCAAGAACGACCATTTACAAGGTCATTAATAATAAAGGCTATGTAACAGAGAATACAAGGAAAAAGGTTGAGAAGGCGCTGGAGAAGTACCATTATGTGCCGAATTATAACGCAAGGGATCTTGCACGCAACAGAGAGTACATCATCGGATATGTAGGAATTTTGCATCTGAGTCCTTATTTCGCCAGAACAGCGGTGAAGGGATTAGAACGGGCGCAGGAAGAGTTTCGGGACCATGGATTGAAGCTGGTGATTCGTGAGTCGGAATTTTTGGAGCCGGAGAAGCAGCCGGAGCAGCTTCAGGAACTTTATGATGAAGGAATTCGCAATATTATTATAGCAGTGGCGAAGAGCAGCGTAGTCCGGGACAAGGTTAATGAGCTGCGTGGGCTTGGGTGTAATATCGTATATCTGAACCGTTATGTGGAAGAAGAGCATAGAATATATGTGGGCCCGGATTATTATCAGAGCGGACGGGTTGCAGGAGAACTGATGGGCAAGCTTCTGCCGGGAGGCGGTCAAATTCTGGTACTCTTAACGAATAGTATGGAGATAGACTCGGCAGTGAAGGATCGTTGCGAAGGATTTATACAGGAAAGCGGGAAGTATCAGGGGCTTGAGATTGTATCTGTTGTTGAGAATATTAATAGTGACAGACAGGCGGTGGAATGTGTAGAAGATTATATGAAGGAATATCCGAATCTGGCAGGGATTTATGACGTGTCCTATAAGCTGGCTTCTGTGGCGGAGATGGTCTGGAATAAGGGAATTGGCGGCAGCATTCGTCTGATAGGCTTTGACTGCTATGAAGAAGTTGTGCCGTATTTAAGAAATTCAACGGTAGACGCAGTAGTTTCCCAGGATTTGGTAGGACAGGCATATCTTGCGGCAAAGTCTTTGTTTGAGCAGATGTGTTATGGGAGAGAGTTTGAGAAAAAGGATCATTATGCCAAGCTTGGAATAGTTATGTCTACCAATGTGGACTATTATGGAGATTACTGAAGGCGCTATAAGATAATAAGAAAATAGCAGTTTTTTATGCTCAGAAGTTAACACGTGTAAAATAGATAATGCGGTGTGACGAAACAAAACCCTATGAAACAGCCGAATGGCCATAATGGGGTGCCCGGAGGGTATACTTTTTGCGGATGGGAGGGAAGAATTATGATAAGCAGAGAACGCGCATTTCAAATGAATCGAATCAATATGGTTTGTTAATTTTTTTGGAAAAATTTAACACGTGTTTAATACAAAAGGAGGAAATGTATGGAGGGAATGGAAGAGAAAAAGAAGATTCTGGAAATCAGACATGTCAGGAAAGAATTTCCCGGAGTAGTTGCGTTGGACGACGTATCACTGGATATTTATCCGGGAGAGGTTCACGCGCTGATGGGTGAGAACGGAGCCGGAAAATCTACGCTGATGAAGATTCTTGCAGGTATATATAAAGCCGATGCAGGCGAGATTATCTATAAGGGACAGCCTCTGACTGTGCATAATCCAAAAGATTCTCTGGAACAGGGGATATCAATTATTCATCAGGAATTGAATATGATTCTGGATATGACAGTAGAGCAGAATCTGTTTCTGGGAAGAGAACTTGTGGGAAAAACCGGTGTGGTAAAGACAAAAGAGCTGGTAAAAAGGGCGCAGAAACAATTTGATGAGTTGGGAATCGCAATCAGGGTAACGGATAAGATTAGAGATTTAAGCGTGGCGCAGATGCAGATGGTGGAGATTGTTAAGGCTACTTCTTACAATGCGGATGTGATTATTATGGACGAGCCGACTTCGGCGATAACGGATCATGAAGTAGATAAGCTTTTTGAAATGATTGAAACGCTTAAGAAACAGAACAAAGCAATTATTTACATTTCCCATAAGATGGATGAAATATTCCGAATTGCAGACCGAATTACGGTGCTTCGGGACGGGAAGTATATTGATTCTAAGCTTTCATCGGAATTTGACCATGATTCGCTGGTGTATTGTATGGTCGGGAGAGAATTGAAGGATATGTACCCGAGAGACGCTTTGCAGGAAACAGATAGGAAAGAACAGGAAATCTTTTCGGTTAAGGATTTGACGAGAGAAAAGGAATTTAAAGGAATTAGTTTCCAGGTAAACAGAGGTGAAATTCTTGGAATATACGGGTTGATGGGCGCGGGAAGAACGGAGCTGATGGAAACCATATTTGGACTTAGAAAACCGGACAAAGGAACGGTTGCAGTACATGGAAGGGAAGTAGTGATTCGGTCTCCGAAGAGCGCAATTAAAAATGGCATTGCCTTTGTATCGGAGGATAGAAAATTATTTGGTCTGGATTTGGGAGCGTCAATTAGGACGAATATTACCATTGTGTACTTGAAAATGATATTAAAGCTGTATCACCTGCTGGATTTCCGAAAAGAGAGAAAGCTGGTTGACGATGCGGTGGAGCTTCTGCAGATTAAAACGCCGTCAAAGGAGACCAGAGTAAATACATTAAGCGGGGGAAATCAGCAGAAAGTGGTTCTTGCAAAATGGCTGCTTGGAGACCCGGAAGTGATTATTATGGACGAGCCTACCAGAGGAATTGACGTGGGTGCGAAGGCTGAAATCTACAAGCTTATGGATAGGCTGGCATCAGAGGGGAAGGCAATCATCATGATATCTTCGGAGATGCCAGAGCTGATGGGAATGAGCGACAGGGTGCTTGTGCTGCATGAGGGGACGCTGACCGGAGAATTTAAGCGCGCAGAGTTCAGTCAGGAAGCGATTCTGGCAAGCGCAATCAAATAGTCAAATTGTATACGTAAGGAGAATGGCATGAATACGAAAAGAGAGCAAAGAGGAAAGGATATCCTGGAGAAAATATTTGGAAAGTATGGAATTTATGTTGCACTTATACTTATGGTTGTAGTACTGGCAATTATAACTCCTTCGTTTTTTAATACGCAGAATTTCATTAATGTGCTGCGGCAGATTTCAATTAAGGCGGTTATGGCGATTGGAGTGACCATTGTGATTATGACAGGCGGGATTGATTTGTCTGTGGGATCGGTGCTGGCGCTGAGCGCTGTAATCGCCACTTCATTTGCAACGTCAGATAATCCGCATCCGCTGGCTATTTCCCTTCTGCTTGGCATATTGGTGGGACTTGCGTGCGGCGCAGTCAACGGACTCTGTGTTGCGTGGCTTAAGGTGGCGGCGTTTATTGCTACACTGGCGATGACTACGGCAGCCAGAGGCCTGGCTATGATTTATACCAACGGACGTCCGGTTATTAATATTCTGCCTGAATATACTAATATAGGAAATGGATTTGTCGGCGCAATTCCGATTCCGATTATCGTGATGGCGGTTGTGATTGTCATTGCTGTTTACCTCATGGAATTTACAAAATACGGGAGATATATCCGCGCA
>CATJPU010000121.1 GCA_949742505.1 uncultured Lachnospiraceae bacterium
CTGCAATGAAATCCAGCCTTAAAAAAGCTCGATTCTGTGGGATCGTCTCATTTTCAACTGTCAGAGACTAAAAATTGGTATTAACCGACAGCCCCTTTTTTATTTAGTTTATGGAGGTTAAGCACATGAAAGCATACTTTAATAACGTACAGACATTAGACGAATTAAGAAAGCAGTACTGGGATTTACTTAGAAGTATCACCCGGATAACAAGAACGGTTCAGAAGAGATAACCAAGGCTATTAACACTGAGTATGAGAAGTTGTTTAAGATATTAAAGGACAGACATACAAGTCAGAATCATACAGCAAATGAGAAGCAGTTTGACAGCTACAACAACATGAAATACGACTTTGCAGAAGATGCTCTGTTAAAGGAAATGATTCAGAAAGTGATTCATCTTTCAAACATTACGATCGAAATTATTGGAAACTGGCTCTGGATTGGTGGGAATACCTATCAGTACAGAAAAGACTTAAAAGAAATGGGATTCAAGTTTGCAGGCAAGAAAAAGTGTTGGTACTGGCATTCAGATGCTTTCAGAAAAAGAAGCCATAAAGTTTTATCTATGGACGATATCCGAAGCTATTACGGCAGTACTTCAATTGAACTGGAGCACGGGAAACGGTTTGAAGCATAAGAGGATACAAGGGTGTAACTTATACGGTTGCACCCTAAAAGATAAAAGAGAGAATGAGAAATGAAGAATAGAATAATCAAAGAAAAATTTGCACCCTCAATTGTAGGCTGGAATTTGTTACTTCCTATGGTTTGAAAGAGAGTATGAAAAAAACTCTGTAAAAACTGAATCGCAGTATTCTAAAAAGGTCTTCTATGATAAAATGAAAAAATCATAGGAGGCCTTAAATTATGGCAAACAGAAAAAAAGAAGTTTACAAACCAAAACCAATGACAGAGGGAAAAAGAAATATCATCCAAGGACTGCTTCAAGAGTATGATATAAAAACTGCAGATGATATCCAGGATGCCCTGAAAGACTTGCTGTCCGGCACGCTTAAAGAGATGCTGGAGGCGGAAATGGACGGCCATCTGGGATATGATCGGTACGAGCGTTCCGATGAGCCCAATTACCGCAACGGGACAAAGCCCAAGCGCGTCCGCAGCAAATACGGTGAGTTTGAAGTGGACATGCCGCAGGACAGGCGGAGTTCTTTCGAGCCGCAGATACTGCCAAAGCGCAAGAAAGACATTTCAGCCATTGATGACAAGATTATTTCCATGTATGCCAAGGGGATGACGGTGCGACAGATTTCGGAAACAATCGAGGACATATACGGTTTTGAGGTCAGCGAAGGCATGGTGTCAGACATCACCGACAAGCTGTTGCCGAAGATTGAGGAATGGCAGAACCGCCCTCTGTCAGCGGTTTATCCGGTCGTGTTCATAGATGCCGTGCATTTCTCCGTCAGGGACGACGGAGTCATCCGGAAGCTAGCGGCTTATGTGGTTCTGGGAATCAATGAAGACGGGAAAAAAGAAGTCCTCACCATAACGATCGGGGAAAATGAAAGCAGCAAATACTGGCTGAGCGTGCTGAACAGCTTAAAAAACCGCGGCATAAAGGACATACTGATCCTCTGCTCTGACGGCCTGACGGGGATCAAAGAGGCCATCACGGCCGCGTTCCCGTCAACGGAGCAGCAGAGGTGCATCGTCCACATGGTGCGGAACACGCTGAAATATGTCGCAAACAAGGACATGAAGGCATTTGCAAAAGACC
>CATJPU010000122.1 GCA_949742505.1 uncultured Lachnospiraceae bacterium
GTAAAAGTTGCAGGCGCAACGGATGCTTCGCCCTGTACAATCAAGGTTCCGGTATGGTCTAAGGCGGACCAGAGCGATATTGTGTGGTACAGAGGTGAAAGAACCTGGTACGGTGATTATCTTGTGAATGTTGACATCAGTAATCATCAGTATAATGCAGGAGTCTATAATGTTCACTGCTATCGGGAAGATGCAGACGGTGTGAATCACTGGGTAGGAGGAAGCTCCTGCGATATGCAGATGGGATATTCTTCCATAGAGGCGGTTGATACAGATGGAACGGAGAGCGCCTATTCTCTGCAGGTGAAGGGCTTAGAAGTACCAGGAGGGGCGAATGAAGTTTTATTTGCGGTATGGGGAGATCAAAATGGTCAAAATGATTTGACCTGGCATCAAGCAGACTGGTGGGGAGACGGAACCTATGGCGCGAATGCTTATATAGCAGAACATCAGGAGGCGGGGATTTATCGTGTTCATGCCTATGCAAAAAACAGGTATGATATAATGCAGTATATAGGCGAGACCGCCTTTGAGGTGGGTCAGATTCCCATGTCCGCAGGACTTGCCGTTACGAATATTGATGGAAACAGAGGTACGTTTACAGTTACGATGTCCGGTGTGTTTGCACCGTCGGGAATTAGCCGTGTACAGATACCAATGTGGTGCGCGGACGACCAGAGCGATATCTGCTGGTATGATGCATGGCAGGTTGGAGAGGGTATGTATGCGGTGGAGATGAACGTAGCAAATCATCAGTTCCATTTTGGAGACTACAAAGTGAATGCTTATCTCACTATGGGAAATGGTATCAGGGTTTATGCAGGCAGTACTGTGGCGAATATCAGTCCTTCAAATTATATATACAGTCAAAGTATCAGTTCTACACAGACAGAAGTATGGATGCTGGGAGTTTGGGGAGAACGGGTACAATTTCCAACATGGAGCAATGAGTACGGACAGGATGATATTGTCTGGTATGAGGGTACAAATCATGGCTGGTGTAATTGGAGCGTAGTCGTTGACAGTGCAAATCACAATAGCGGCGGAGATTTTACGACACATGCATATGTAACTGAAAATGGAAATACGTATTTTGCCGGAGAGACGGGATATTATCTGGAGCAGATGCCGGAAGAGGCCCGGTATATGCACCTAATGGCAAATATGTATTCCAGCCCGACGCCTTATTTTATCGCGGTTGATACCGGCGCGCACAGAGTCGGAATTTTTCAGGGAATGCAGGGAAGTTGGAAATTAGTTAACTTGTGGGATTGCGGAGATGGAGCGCCGTCTACACCGACGGTTAAGGGCGTGTTCAGCGTTGGAAGCAGAGGATATTACTTTAACTCGGGGGCATACCGGTGCTACTGGTGGACGCAGTTTTATAATGATTATCTGTTTCACTCTGTTTTGTATGACTGGAATGGAGTTCTACAGGACGGACGTGTAGGTATGGGACTTTCTCATGGCTGCGTACGCCTGGAGATTGACAATGCTAAGTGGATTTATGACACAATACCTTCCGGAACAACGGTAGTAGTATACTAAAATACTAGAATATGTTTTGATATTATAATGCATAATAATATGCAGCGTTAAAGGGAAATGCCAGGCCCTGACAAAGACCTGGCATTTTTTTCTTAATTATTAGGAAACTTCGTTCCCTGTATAAGGAAAATCCTTCGGGAGGGGATGCGCGCTGGCGTGAAGGAGAAAGATGTCGCAAGCGACCTCGCCGGGTGCATTCTTTGTTTTAGAAAGACATTTTGTGAAAGACAGGTATGATATTTTTATGGATATGAATAAGAAGAGACAGGTATGGAGGTTTTTTGCCGGCTGTTTTATAGCGATTCTATTAACCTTAGGGACAGCGGTCTATGTGGGTATCATTGAAGTATGCGCCGGGAAAATCAGTGCAGGAAACATATGGGGATTAGTGCAGGGGGCAGTTTACAATCCCAGATATATTGCAATGTTTGGGATAATTTTGTTAATTGTTGTGAGTGGTAAATGGAAAACTGCTTTGTTGCTCATTTATCAGCATCGTTTTTTATTTGTGGGCTTTATATTTGTTATCTGCATATTACTGGAGATAAATGGTTCTTCGATTGGAATGTGGAGTTTGATATTTGGAGAAGCTGATCCGGGTATTCTGGCCGGGGCGTCGAGAAGTTTACGGACGGATGAATGGGCTGTTTCGACTCCTATGGCCCTTTCCCAATATTATGATGCAGCAGGGCCTTTTTCTTACTTCAGTCACGTGGTCAGAGGAACGGCGACAGATGTATTTCTGGAATACGGACAGCCGGTAAGGGATATTGCGGTTTTATTTCGTCCCTTTCACTGGGGATACTTATTTTTATCTCCAGGAAAGGCCCTGTCTTTTTTCTGGTGCGGGAGATTCATCGGGTTGTTTTTAGTATCCTTTGAGTTTGGTATGCTGCTGACAGAAAATAGAAAAAGACTTGCGGGCGCATACGCTATGCTTATGGCTTTTGCTCCTGTGGTTCAATGGTGGTTCGCGGTTAACGGTCTGGTGGAAATGCTGATTTATATCCAGCTTTCTATTCTTATGCTTGTAAAGTATATGAGAACGGAGAGTTACCGGATTAGGGGGATCTGTATCATTGTCATTGTTATTTGCGCGGGCGGATATGTATTTACGATGTATCCGGCATGGATGGTTCCGCTGGCTTATGTTTTACTTGGACTTGGAATATGGGCTTTTATGGAGAATATCGGGGATTGCAGGATGAGAAAGGCTGACTGGCTGATGATTCTGGCAGGGATTCTGGTTTTGGGACTGCTCTCGGGATATATTTTGTTAAAGTCCGGCGATACGATTGGGTCAATGATGAATACTGCCTATCCCGGTAAACGGTTTAAAACCGGAGGGACCATCAGGCAGGAAATCTGTAATTATGTATCAAATATCTGGTACGCGATGAACGGAGAATATACCGGAACAAATGTATGCGAAAGTTCTCAGTTTACAGCTTTCTTTCCAATGTGCTATATCCTGCCGGTTTATGTCATGTGGAAAGAAAAGAACAAGGACAGGCTGCTGCGTATTATGCTGCCGGTTAGTATTTTTTTGGAAATATGGGTGGTGATAGGATTTCCAAAAATGATTGCCAAATATACGCTGATGAGTTATACGACCGATTTAAGGACTCTGCAGATTATCGGGGTGGCGAATCTGATACTGATATTCCGTTCTATGGCATTGATGCAAAAGGAGGTGAAGAGACGCATTTCTCTGCCTCTGGCAGCACTTTTTGGCGCGGGAGTGGTATATGCGGGTATGATTCTGAATGAGGAGTTTTTCGGCATACCGGAGTTTATAGTTACGCTGATTGTATTTATAGCGGCTTTCTATCTGATGCTTCGTATTCCGAAAGAGCGGGCGCAGAGTGTATTTGCGGCGGAATGCTGTCTGCTGGCGCTGGTAAGCGGACTTTTAGTTAATCCGGTGCGTCAGGGCGTGGATAACATCTATGATTTAGAGATTGTGCAAAAGATTCAAAGGATTCAGTCGGAAGATCCGGAGGCTTTGTGGATCTCAGAGGGACTGGGATTTCCGTTTACAGAGATTAGTATAGTGACCGGGGCGCCTACGCTCAATTCGACAAATGTATATCCGTCGATGGAAACCTGGCGGAAGTTAGATCCGGAAGGAAAGTACGAAAAAATCTACAATCGGTATGCGCACATCAAGATAGCAATCAAGGATGAAGGACCGGCGGAATTTAAGATGAATAAGAAGAGCCCGGATAATTTCTGGATGAATATGACGATAGAGGATTTGGAAAAGCTTGGCGTAAAATACATTTTTACGAATACAATGTTTGATTCACAGAAAGAAAAGGAGTATAATCTGGAATTACTGGACGAATGGAAAGGTTTCCGAATCTATAAAATGGGGTAAGATAAGGAAATATTTCGCAAAAGAACTTGAAGGCGGGCATGGTTACCTTTATAATGTCTATAGTAATTTGAAGTTGTGTTGAATATGGAAAATTTGTAAATACTGAAGAAAAGCATATGATGGAGGTTACAAATGAAAGGAATTATTTTAGCGGGAGGCTCTGGGACACGTTTATATCCGCTGACCATGGTAACATCGAAACAGTTATTGCCGATTTATGACAAGCCGATGATTTATTATCCCATGTCTGTGCTGATGAATGCGGGGATTCGCGATATCCTGATTATTTCTACGCCGCAGGATACGCCGAGATTTCAGGAGCTTTTGGGAGACGGGAGTCAGTTTGGCGTGAATTTGTCCTATGAAGTGCAGCCAAGTCCAGACGGGCTTGCCCAGGCGTTTATTATCGGAGAGAAGTTTATTGGCGATGATACGGCGGCTATGGTGCTGGGGGACAATATCTTTGCCGGACATGGTTTGAAGAAGCGGCTGATGGCGGCGGTTGGAAATGCAGAGTCTGGCAATGGAGCGACGGTATTCGGATATTATGTAGATGATCCGGAGCGGTTTGGCATTGTGGAATTTGATCATGCGGGAAAGGCGGTTTCGATTGAGGAGAAACCGGCTCATCCGAAGAGCAATTATTGTGTGACAGGGTTGTATTTTTATGACAACAAGGTGATTGATTATGCGAAGAACTTACAGCCCAGCGCCAGAGGAGAATTAGAGATTACGGATTTGAACCGGATTTATCTGGAGAAAGGGAAGCTGAATGTAGAGCTTTTAGGGCAGGGATTTACCTGGCTGGATACCGGAACCCATGAGAGTCTTGTAGATGCGACGAATTTTGTGAAAACGGTGGAAACCCACCAGCACCGTAAGATTGCCTGCCTGGAAGAGATTGCCTACTTAAACGGCTGGATTACGAAGGACGACGTGCTGAAGGAGTATGAGCTTCTGAAGAAGAACCAGTACGGACAATACTTGAAGGACGTTCTGGACGGAAAGTATCAGGAGAATCTGTATTAACAGTGTTCCGGTGAAGCGGCAAGCGAAAGATGTCCCGGCGCGCCGGCTCTTAGGCGTTTGGCGGCGGAAACCTGTGCAGAATAGCTATGACTGCGGTAAATAATAGGATAAGAAGAAAGAGGAGAGACATTTATGACAATTATTGTAACCGGCGGGGCCGGATTTATAGGAAGTAATTTTGTATTTCACATGTTAGACAAATATCCGGATTACCGGATTGTATGTTTGGACTGCCTGACTTACGCAGGGAATCTGTCGACCCTTGCGCCGGTGATGGACAATCCGAATTTCCGTTTTGTGAAGGAGAGTATTACAGACCGGGAGGCGGTATATCGGTTATTTGAGGAAGAGAAGCCGGATATTGTGGTGAATTTTGCGGCGGAGAGCCATGTAGACCGGTCGATTGAGAATCCGGAAGTGTTCCTGGATACGAATATTAAGGGTACGGCGGTTCTTATGGATGCCTGCAGGAAGTATGGCATTACTCGTTATCATCAGGTGTCTACCGACGAGGTGTACGGGGATTTGCCTCTTGACAGACCGGATTTGTTCTTTACCGAGGAGACGCCGATTCACACCAGCAGCCCTTACAGCTCGTCGAAAGCGGCGGCGGACCTTCTGGTGCTGGCATATCACAGAACTTATGGCCTGCCGGTAACTATCAGCAGATGTTCCAACAATTATGGCCCGTATCATTTCCCGGAGAAGCTGATTCCGCTTATGATTGCCAATGCGCTGAATGACAAGCCGCTTCCGGTATACGGCAAGGGCGAGAATGTGCGGGATTGGCTGTATGTGGAAGATCACTGCAAGGCAATTGATTTAATTATTCATAAAGGGCGCGTTGGTGAAATATATAATATCGGCGGCCATAATGAGATGAGGAACATTGATATTGTTAAGATTATCTGTAAAGAGCTTGGCAAACCGGAGAGTCTGATTACTTATGTGACAGACCGCAAAGGACATGATATGCGCTATGCGATTGATCCCACCAAGATTCATAAGGAGCTTGGCTGGCTTCCGGAGACGATGTTTAAAGATGGAATTGTGAAGACGATTCAGTGGTATCTGAATCATAAAGAGTGGTGGGAGACAATTATTTCCGGCGAGTATCAGAATTATTACGAAAAGATGTATGGAAATCGCTAACAGGGAAAAGAGTTATTTCCGAAAATATATCCTACGGGCACCCCATTATGGCAATTTGGCCGTTTCGCAGGGTATAGTTTTGGATTAGACGAGGGGATTCTATTAATGGAGGTTAAACAGATGAAGGTATTAGTAACAGGCGTCAGCGGCCAGCTTGGCCATGATGTGATGAACGAACTGGCAAAGCGGGGCTATGAAGGCATAGGGACTGGTATCGAGGAAGTATACGGCGGTATTCAGGATGGAACTGCTGTTACAAAGGCTCCCTATATACCGATGGATGTTACAGACGCAGAGTCTGTAGAACGGGTTATGAAAGAGGTAGCCCCTGACGTGATGGTGCACTGCGCTGCCTGGACGGCGGTGGATGCTGCGGAAGATGAGGACAAGAAAGAGCTTGTGAAAGCAATTAATGCCGACGGAACCAGGAATATTGCGAAGATGTGCAAAGAGTTAGACTGTAAGATGGTCTATCTGAGTACCGATTATGTATTTGACGGACAGGGAGAAGAAGCCTGGCTGCCGGATTGTAAGGATTATGCGCCTTTGAATGTTTATGGGGAGACGAAGCTGTTAGGAGAACTGGCGGTGTCTGAGCTTCTGGATAAATATTTCATTGTCCGGATTGCGTGGGTATTCGGAAAGAACGGAAAGAACTTTATCAAAACCATGTTGAATCTGGGAAAAACACATGATAGAATTACAGTTGTAAACGACCAGATTGGTACGCCGACCTACACCTTTGATTTGGCCAGGCTTTTGGTGGACATGATACTTACGGATAAATACGGCTATTATCATGCTACCAATGAAGGCGGATATATAAGCTGGTATGATTTTACAAAAGAGATTTTCCGGCAGGCGGCAGAGCTTGGACGTCCGGAATATGGAGAGGACCGTTTGAGCGTTGTTCCGGTAACGACGGCAGAATACGGCGTATCGAAGGCGGCGAGACCGTTTAACAGCCGTCTGGATAAGAGCAAATTAAAGGCAAATGGATTCGATCCGCTGCCGACCTGGCAGGATGCGCTGGCGAGATATATCCGGGAGATTGAATTCTAAATTGCTATGTATGAATATTTGTCTGCGCATAGAATTTATTGAATGATGTACTGACAGAGAATCATAGGAAGGTATCAGTCCCGCCTGATACCTTCTTGGGGTAAAGGATGTATCAATGATATCGTGTATTTAGGAGGACAGGAAGCATGGGACAGATTAAGGTGGAAAAAAATGCAGGTGGAATCGAAGGTCTTTGTGTAATTGAACCGTCAGTCCATGGCGACGCCAGGGGATATTTTATGGAGACCTATAATCAGAGAGATATGGAAGAAGCAGGCCTTAATATGGTATTTGTACAGGACAATCAATCCTGTTCTGCCAAAGGAGTGCTCAGGGGACTGCATTTTCAGAAGGAATTTCCGCAGGGTAAGCTGGTAAGAGTGATTAAGGGCTCTGTTTTTGACGTGGCGGTTGATCTTCGGAAAAACAGCAGTACATACGGTAAGTGGTATGGCATTGAACTTACGGAAGAGAATAAGAAACAATTCTATATTTCAAAAGGGTTTGCGCATGGATTTCTTGTCTTAAGTGATGCTGCGGAATTTTGTTATAAATGTACGGATTTTTATCATCCGGGAGATGAAGGCGGCCTTGCATGGAACGATCCGGAAATAGGAATTTCGTGGCCGGGCGTGATTGGTGAATACAAGGGAAGCGCCTCGGCAAAAGGTTACCGGTTTGAGGATGGAACGGCGCTGAATTTAAGCGACAAAGATCAGAAATGGGCCGGCTGGAAGGATACGTTTAAGTTTTAGGCGCAGGTTCTATTCGAGCAGGCGGTGTGCGCAGGTTTATACAGGAGAAAGAATGGATACTTATAAGATTAGCTGGATGAAAATCATAAAGAAACTGTCGCCCTATAATATAAAAAAGGGTTTGCTTTACCTGAATCATTTTGGGCCAAAGGAATTCTGGATACGTCTGACAGAGCGGTTTCAGACCGACGATGTGAATTATAAAGAATGGTATAAGAACCATAAACCTTCGGGTGAGGAGCTGCAGAAGCAGAGGGAGAGGGTCTTTTCTGATATGCCCTTAATCAGTATTCTCGTGCCGGTGTTTAATACGCCGGAGGAATTTCTGAAACAGATGATTCAGTCTGTGAGAAAACAGACTTACAGCAATTGGGAATTGTGTATTGCTAACGCGAATCCGTCGAATGAACAAGTGTCTGATATTTTAGATATAGCAGAGAGAAAAGATAAGCGGATTCGGGTGGTATGCGTGCCGGAGAATGAGGGGATTGCGCAGAATACCAATGCAGCTCTGCAAATTGCAGCGGGAGAGTATGTGGGTCTTCTGGACCATGACGATTTGCTTACGCCTGACGCGCTGTATGAGGTGGTAAAGGCGCTGAATGAACATGGCCGGCCGGAGGTGCTTTACTCTGATGAAGACAAGGTGAGTACGGATTTATCCGAGCATTTTCAGCCCCATATGAAGCCGGATTTTAATAAGGATTTGCTGCGATCCAATAATTATATTACACATTTTTTTGTGGCATCTAGAAGTCTGATGAACCGTATCGGCGGTTTTGACGAAGCATATAACGGCGCGCAGGATTATGATTTGATTCTGCGGTGTACGGAGCAGGCGGAGGGAATTGTTCATATTCCCAGAATACTTTATCACTGGCGTATTCATAAGGCGTCCACAGCGGATAATCCGGCCAGCAAGACGTATGCCTTTGACGCAGGGAAACGTGCGGTTGAGGCGCACTTGAAACGGTGCGGCGAGACAGGAAAGGTGAGTCATACCAAAGATCCTGGATTCTATAAAGTGAAGTATTCTGTGCGGGGGAAACCGCTTGTATCCATTATTATTCCGAATAAGGATCAGGTGGAAGCACTGTCGCAGTGTCTGGAATCTATTAAAAAATCAAGCTATCCGAATTATGAAATTATTATTGTAGAGAATAACAGTGAGGATAAGGAAACGTTTGCATATTACCAGAAGATTCAGTCAGAGAGGATTCAGATTGTAGTCTGGGGGGATGAGTTTAATTATTCCGGAATTAATAATTATGGTGTAAAATATGCGAAAGGCGATTATCTGATTCTTTTGAATAACGATATAGAAGTGATTGCAAAGGACTGGATGGAAGAGATGTTAGGAAACTGCCAGCGGAAAGATGTCGGCGTTGTCGGTGCTAAACTCTATTATCCGGATAATACGATACAGCATGCGGGTATCGTAATCGGGATTGGCGGAGTGGCGGGCGCCGTATTTACAGGAATGCCGGGCGCTTATTCAGGATATTTTCACAAAGCGTCCATTCAGCAGGATTTAAGCGCGGTGACGGCGGCCTGTATGATGGTAAAACGATCGGTGTATGAAGAGCTGGGCGGGTTGGAAGAGAAGCTTAAAGTTGCGTTCAATGATGTGGATTTCTGTCTGCGGGCCAGAGAGAAGGGGTATCTGGTGGTGTATAATCCGGCTGTGGAACTATATCACTATGAATCCAAGTCCAGAGGGACCGAGGATTCAAAGCAGAAAGTCCGCAGATTTCAGAATGAAATCGAATATATGCGGAAACACTGGCTGAAGCTGCTGAAAGAGGGAGACCCCATGTATAATCCGAATTTGACGCTGACCAAGTGGGACTATACGCTGAAAAACAATCAAAAAGGATAAATTTATGTGTGAAGTTACGGTTGTAATACCAAATTATAACGGGCAGAAATATCTGGTTCCCTGTCTGAGAGCATTATACGAAGCGTCAAAAGTGAAAATGGACGTAGTCGTAGTTGACAATGGCTCTAAGGATCAAAGCATCGCGGATGCGAAAGAATTATTTCCGCAGGTAAAATATATTCTGCTTGACAGGAATTACGGCTTCTGCCGGGCGGTGAATGAAGGAATCCGGGCGGCGGATACGGAGTATGTGCTTCTGTTGAATAATGACACCGAAGTGCGCAGCGGATTTGTTGAGAAACTTCTGTGCAGAATCAAAAAGAGTCCGAGGATATTTTCCGTAGAGGCAAAGATGGTGCAGTTCGGCAACCACGACCTGATTGACAGCGCCGGAACCTATTACAATGCGCTGGGCTGGGCCTTTGCCAGAGGAAAAGACGCGTCTGTCAGTAAGTACAACAGACGGTGCAGGACCTTTGCCGCATGCGCAGGCGCAGCCATTTACCGCAAGGCGGTATTCGAGGAAATCGGATATTTCGACGAGAAGCATTTCGCATATTTGGAAGATATTGATATCGGGTATCGTGCAAGAATTTATGGTTATATTAATCTATATGAACCAAAGGCGCAGGTCATTCATGTGGGAAGCGCCGCAAGCGGCTCCAGGTACAACGAATTTAAAACCAGATATTCGGTAAGAAATAATATTTATCTAATCTACAAAAACATGCCGCTTTGGCAAATCGTATTAAATCTGCCGCTCTTAATGGCAGGATTTCTTATTAAAGCGCTGTTCTTCTGGAAAAAAGGTCTTGGCAGCGTGTATGTAAAGAGCTTAAAAGACGGATTCATAATCTGCAGAACCGGCGATAAAGTAATTTATGACAGAGACCACCTAAAGAATTATCTGCAAATCCAGGCAGAGCTCTGGATAAATGTGGCACGAAGATTTTTCTGAGCAGTTTTTCGTAAAGGCAATTACAATTGACGGGTAGCCGCTAAACAGCAGATTGAATCAGTATCTGAATTGCAAAGCGAAAGCAATTCCTTAAGGGACCTTAAGACTCTTCATATTGCCCTTTAGAGAAAAATATAGTATGATAGTAGAAATGTTAGAACAAAAGACGGTGATATTTTGATTAAGAATAACCAGCATATATTGAATCGAGTGCACATTGTTCTGGATGCGGCAGTCATTATCGTATCCTACGCTCTGTCGTGGTTTTTACGGTTTAAGTCGGGAATATTTCCGGTGGCTGCATGGTATTTATCGCTAAGGGTATATATGTCTGCCCTTATTTTTATTGTTCCCGGATATTTAATCCTGTATTATGTGTTTCAGTTATATACGCCGAAAAGAGTGCAGGGGCGCAGGCTGGAAGCATGGCATGTAGTACAGGCTAATACCATAGGCTTTATGGCGTTTATTCTGATTCTATATGTGCGGCATCAGACAAATTTTTCCAGGCGGATGCTGTTTATATTTTTGTGTATCAATATATTTTTGGAAGTTCTGATGCGCAATGTGATTCGGATGTTCTTAAGGAAGATTCGGAGCCGGGGGCTGAATCAGAAGCATATTCTTCTGATTGGGTACAGCAGAGCTGCAGAGCAGTATATTGACCGGATTTTGCAGAATCCCCAGTGGGGATATACAATTCGGGGAATCCTTGCGGACAATTCCCCAAGAGGAACGGAATATAAGGGAATCAAGGTTCTTGGCAGAATTGACAATCTTATGATTGTGCTGCCTCAGAACAGGCTGGATGAGATTGTGATTACACTTGGCCTTGCAGAATATCATAAGCTGGAGCGTATTGTAAAGATGTGCGAGAAATCCGGCGTGCATACGAAGTTTATTCCGGATTACAATAATGTGATTCCTACCAAGCCATATACAGAAGACATCTTAGGGCTTCCGGTGATTAATATCCGCAGAGTTCCTCTAAACGACCCGTTGAATAAGCTGATGAAGCGGATGATTGATTTGATTGGCGCGACGGTTGCGCTAATTCTGTTTTCTCCGATTATGGCGGGTACAATGATTGCGATTAAACTGACGTCGCCCGGGCCTTTAGTTTATAAACAGGAGCGGGTAGGACTGCAGAACAGGCCTTTTGAAATGTACAAGTTCCGTTCTATGATTGTGCAGGATGAAGAATCTGAAAAGAAGCGATGGACTGTCAAAAACGATCCAAGGGTAACCAAAGTAGGCAGATTTATCCGCAGGACAAGTATTGACGAGCTTCCCCAGCTTATCAATGTATTTAAGGGGAATATGAGTCTGGTGGGGCCGAGACCTGAGAGAACGCAATTTGTGGAGAAATTTAAGGAAGAAGTTCCAAGATATATGATTAAGCATCAGGTAAGGCCGGGACTGACAGGATGGGCGCAGGTGAACGGATATCGGGGAGATACTTCGATTAAGAAGAGAATTGAATGCGATTTGTATTATATAGAAAACTGGACGCTGGGACTGGATTTCAAGATACTGATTATGACTTTTTTTAAGGGTTTTGTCAATAAAAACGCTTACTAAAAGTGCGTAATCTGTAACAGCGGGGCCGCAGGCCAAACTGTTACTGTAGTTAGGGGAGTTTCGATTATGAGGCAGAAAAACAGTGGTGATATGCTGGACAGAAGGCGGCGGGAGCTGCGCAGGCAGAGACAGAGAAAGAGAAGAAAGCGGAGAATTCTGGTTCTGACTGTGGAGCTCTTATTGTTATGCATACTAGGAGTTGTGGCTTTCGGTATGTTTAAATTAGATAAGCTGAATATTACGTCAATTGACGGTCTGCTAAATAACGGGCTGAGCCAGGAAGGATACATGAACGTAGCGCTTTTTGGTACGGATAACCGCGCCGGTGAGACGGACGGAGTGCGAAGCGATTGTATTATTGTGGCAAGCATCAATAACGAGACCAAAGAAGTAAAACTTTTATCCGTATATCGGGATACTTTTTTAATGACGGGGGACGATACTTTTGATAAAGCAAATTCTGCTTATGCGTCCGGCGGTCCGGAAGCCGCAATTAATATGCTGAACCGGAATCTTGATCTGGATATTGAGAATTATGTAGGGGTTAATTTCCTTGCCCTTGCGGATGTGGTAGATTTGCTGGGAGGGATTGAGCTGGATTTAACGGATGAAGAAGTGGTTCATATGAATAATTATTGTGTGGAGACTTCGGAAATTACCGGAAAAGCCTATGAGAGGATTGAACCGGAGGTGGCGGGAACTTATCATTTGAACGGAGTTCAGGCTGTTTCTTATACCAGAATACGCTATACCGCAGGCGGGGATTTTAAACGGACGGAGAGACAGAGGCTGGTTATCAATAAAATTGTTGAAAAAGCAAAAAGTGCGAAATTAGGTACCATAAATGAGATGATTGACACCGTATTTCCAGAGATTTCGACTAGTTTTACTTCTGGAGAGATTTTGAAGCTGAGCGCGGGGCTTTTAAAATATTCGATTGGAGAGACGGAAGGATTCCCGCAGAATACGGCGCTTCCGGAGTCGATACCTGGGTACAGCGGTTCTTATGTGGTGCCGGTGGGACTGGAAGAGAATGTGAGAAGAGTCCATGAATTTCTGTTCCCAGAGAAAGAGTACAAGCCCACAGACACACTGACAGAGATTAGTAATGAAATCTGCGATTTGACCGGCGTATACCCGGAAACTGCGGAGGAATAAGATGAAAGATACGAGAATTGACATTGTAATACCGGTGTATAAGCCGGGGGCGGAATTGAAAGAGCTGATCCGAAGGCTGGGCCTTCAGAAACTGGAAATAGGAACCGTCTATCTGATGCATACAAAAGATGGAAATAATTTGAAACAGTCGGAATTAACATCCGTGTATGATAATATTATCATAGAAGAGATTGATTCGGATGAATTTGACCATGGAGGTACCAGAGATAAAGGAATCGGTATGTCGGATTCGGAATACGTACTTCTTATGACGCAGGATGCTGTTCCGGCTGACCGGGACCTTACAGTCCGGCTCATGGAGGCGATGTCCGATCCGGATACAGCGGTGGCTTATGCAAGACAGCTTCCAAAGAAAGACTGTAATTTGCTGGAGCGTTATATCCGGGCCTTTAATTATCCGGCAAAGAGCATGGTGAAGCAGAAGGAGGACTTGGGAAGGCTTGGAATTAAGTCTTATTTCTGCTCCGATGTCTGCGCCCTCTACCGAAAGGAACTTTATGTCAGGCAGGGCGGATTTGAAAAAAGAACTATATTCAACGAAGATATGCTGTATGCTGCAAAAAGTATACAGAATGGATACAAAATTGTCTATGCGGCAGACGCGAAAGTAATCCATTCCCATAATTACACGAATCTGCAGCAGTTTCGCCGCAATTTTGATCTGGCTGTATCCCAGGCCCAGCATCCGGAAGTTTTTGACGGAGTAAAATCTGAGAAAGAGGGAATACGGATGCTTAAGAATGGGGCAATTCACTTTATTAGGAATCGGCATCCGATGATGGTTGTAAGACTGATAACATCCAGCGCTGCGAAATATCTGGGATATCTGGCGGGAAAGCATTACAAAGCGCTTCCGGCGAAAATTGTCGAAAAATGTTCCATGAGTCCGGGATATTGGAGATTATAGCGAAATAGCAAAAAGTCATGGAAATAAGTTGAAATTTTGCAGGAAATAGGGTAATATGTAAGTCGAGTTGTTACATTTATTAAGGAAATGTTACAAAAGAAAGGATGTTACAATGGCAGGGAAATCGAGGAGAAGAAAGCGAAGGGGTTCCGGAAGCTGGTCGTTCTGGACGAAATTAGCTATTATGGTCTGCAGTATACTGCTAATTGTTATTGCTACAGGTATGGTGATTGTAGCAAGTAAGATGACAAAGATAGAGATAACGGAGCTCGATACGGATAAGCTCAATATAGCGAAGGCAGAAGAAGAGACGGAAACAGGATACCTGAATGTAGCTTTATTCGGACTTGATTCCAGAGAGAATGATTTGGGCAGAGGGAATCGAAGCGATACCATGATGATTGCCAGTCTCAATAAAGAGACAAAAGAAGTGAAACTGGTTTCTATTTACCGGGATACGCTACTGCAGCTGGATGACGGAAGCTATAATAAGGCGAATGCGGCATATTCCTTCGGCGGCCCAGAGGGGGCGATTTCTCTGATTAACCGTAATCTGGATATGAATATCGAGAAGTATGTGACGGTTAATTTTAATGCGCTGGTAGATGTAATAGACGCTCTTGGCGGAGTGGACATTGCGATGGCGGCGCCGGAGGTTGTCCATATGAATAATTACTGTGTGGAGACTTCGGAAGTTACCGGGAAGAGTTATACGAAGATTGAGCCGGAGGTGGACGGAACCTATCACCTGAATGGTGTTCAGGCAGTGTCCTATTCCAGAATCCGGTATACGGAAGGCGGGGATTTTAAGCGGGCAAGCAGACAGCAGCTGGTACTATCGCTGATTGCAGAGAAGGCTCAGAGTATGAGTTTAAGTTCAATTAATAAGATTATAGACAGTGTATTTCCTCAGGTTTCAACGAATTTTACTTTGGCGGAGATGGTCAGCTATGCCAAGGATATTAAGAAATATAAGCTGGGAGAATCTATGGGATTTCCTGAGAACAATACCTTTGGTATGCTGGACGGACCGGGAAGCGTGGTCCTTGCGGATACATTGTGCTCCAATGTGCTGGATGTCCATGGATTTCTGTTCGGAAGCGACGGATATAAGGTGTCCTCGAATATCGAGAAGATCGAGGATGAGATTGCGTTCAAGATATCAGGGTCTTCCGGCAGCGATACTTATGATAACAATACATGGGATGATGATTCGTGGAATGATGACGCAGATTATGGTTACAGTAATAGCGGCAGTAGTGGAAGCAGCAATAGTTATGACTATGATGATGACGATTGGAACGGCGGAACCGGAAATGGCGGCAGTAATTATGATGATACCGGAGGAGACGGGTACTACGATGACGGAACCGGAGGAACGGACTATGATGATGGTTATGGAGAATCATCGCAGAGTTATGAGTAAGATGGTATTTGGGAGATGATAAAAGAATGAAGACACGAAAGAAGTTACTAGTACTGGTATTGTGTGCAGCGGCGATATTTACGGTATGCAGTATGGATTCCTTTGCCGCAGGCGGGCAGTTGAGATTTTCAGATCCCTCTACCACAGTTGGCGCGAATGTAGACGTTACTGCGAAACTGAGTGCAGACGAAAGTCTGGGCTCTGTAACGGCAAGTCTGACTTATGACAGTCAGTATCTGCGGTTTGTGGGCGGTAACGGAGCTGTAGATTCAGGCGGTACGATTCAGCTTACCGGCGACGGCGGCGGGAATAGTGAAGTAGACTGGACGCTGCAGTTTCAGGCGCTGGCGGAA
>CATJPU010000123.1 GCA_949742505.1 uncultured Lachnospiraceae bacterium
CAGGCCACAGCCGAAGGAATTTAACTGAATCAAATCCAGATTTTCCGTTGTTTTTACATAATTTGCCGCTGCGTAGAGGCGGGAGGGATACATCCACTGGTCCATCACATTAATGGGCCGCTCTACCCGGTGAAGGTGTGAAATGCTGTCCTCGGTCAGAACCGCAATGTGATAGGAGTTGATTAATTCCGGCAGACCATGGTTTACCTCCGGGTCCAGATGATAGGGCCGTCCCGCAAGGACAATTCCCCGGTTGCCGGTGCGGTCTAAGTATTCGATGGTCTCCTCGCCCTTTTTCATCATATCCAGACGGCAGGCTTCTAACTCCAGCCACGCCTTATGTACGGCGTCCTTCATCTCGGCAGGGGAAATGGCAAACTTCTCGCCTAAATTCTCATTCAGTCCTTTTAAAAGCGTGCTTTCATCTGCAAAGGACAGGAAAGGATGGATAAAATCCACTTCTCCATTTACAATAACGTCCATGTTGTTCTTAATATTTTCCGGGTAGGAAGTTACAATGGGACAGTTATAATTATTGTTGGCGTCTTCAAATTCCCGGCGCTCATAGGGAATGCTGGGATAGAAGATATGGGGAACTTTCTGGTCGATGAGCCACTGCACATGTCCATGGGCAAGCTTGGCGGGATAACATTCGGACTCGCTGGGAATGGACTCGATGCCAAGCTCGTAAATCTTTCTGGTGGAAGCCGGAGAAAGCAGGACCCGGAATCCCAGACTGGTAAAAAAGGTAAACCAGAAGGGATAGTTCTCATAGATATTCAGGACCCGGGGGATGCCGATTACGCCCCGGGGCGCTTTCTCTTCATCCAAAGGCTCGTACCCAAAGTACCGTTTCAGTTTATAATCGAATAAATTCGGCAGGTTGTTCTTAAGTTTCTCTTTTCCCAGTCCCCGCTCGCAGCGGTTGCCGGTAATGAATGTTCTTCCTCCGCTGAAATGGCTGACGGTGAGGCGGCAGGTATTGGTACAGCCTTTGCATTTGGTCAGGGTGGTCTTGTATTCGAGAGCCTTAATCTCTTCGATGGACAGCATCCGGGTACCCTGACAGGAGTCGTAGCGCTCTCTGGCAATCAGCGCCGCGCCGAAAGCGCCCATAATTCCGGCGATGTCCGGACGGATGGCTTCACAGTCTGCGATGGTCTCAAAACTCCGAAGGACTGCATTATTATAGAAGGTTCCTCCCTGTACTACGATGTGTTTACCCAGCTCAGAAGCGTTAGAAACCTTAATAACCTTAAATAACGCATTCTTAATTACCGAGTAGGCCAGTCCGGCGGAAATGTCAGAAACTTCCGCCCCCTCTTTTTGCGCCTGTTTCACTTTGGAATTCATAAATACGGTACAGCGCGTTCCAAGGTCAATGGGATTTTTGGCAAAGAGCGCCTCGTGGGCAAAATCCTCTACGGAATAGTTCAGGGATTTCGCAAAAGTCTCAATAAAGGAGCCGCAGCCGGAGGAGCAGGCTTCATTGAGCTGTACGCTGTCTACCGTCTGGTTCTTAATCTTAATGCACTTCATATCCTGACCGCCGATGTCTAAGATGCAGTCCACGTCCGGCTCGAAGAAGGAAGCCGCATAGTAGTGGGAAACCGTCTCTACTTCGCCCTCGTCTAACATCAGCGCGGCCTTAATCAGCGCTTCCCCGTATCCGGTGGAGCAGGAGTGAACGATTTCCACCTCCTCCGGAAGCTGCGCATAGATGTCTTTTATGGCGGTAATGGTGGTTCCAAGAGGGTCGCCCTCGTTATTGTGGTAGAAGGAATAAAGAAGCGTACCGTCCTCGCCCACAAGCGCCGCCTTGGTGGTGGTGGAGCCGGCGTCAATTCCTAAGAATGCCCTGCCCTTGTAGGAAGCCAGGTCTTTGACCGGAACCTGATGTTTCTTGTGGCGCTCCATAAACGCATGATAGTCGGCCTCTGTGGCAAACAGAGGCTGCATCCGCTCTACTTCAAATTCCATCTGAATCCGTCCTGCCAGGCGGTTCTGCATTTCCTGAAGAGGAATGTCTAAATTCCGTTCGGAGTTCTTCGCAGAGCCGATTGCCGCAAACAGATGGGAATGGTTTGGCGCGATAATATGTTCGTCGTCCAGTTTCAGGGTGCGGATAAAAGCTTCCTTCAATTCCGACAGGAAATGCAAAGGCCCGCCAAGGAAGGCCACATGTCCCCGGATGGGCTTGCCGCAGGCAAGTCCGCTGATGGTCTGGTTGACCACAGCCTGAAAAATAGAAGCGGCCAGATCTTCTTTGGAGGCGCCCTCGTTGATCAGCGGCTGGATGTCCGATTTGGCGAATACGCCGCATCTTGCGGCAATCGAATACAATGCCTTGTAGTTCTTTGCATATTCGTTCAGGCCAGAGGCGTCTGTCTGCAGCAGGGAGGCCATCTGGTCGATAAAAGAGCCGGTGCCTCCGGCACAGACGCCGTTCATACGCTGCTCGATGCTTCCCCCCTCAAAATAAATAATCTTCGCATCCTCGCCGCCAAGCTCAATGGCCACGTCGGTCTGGGGCGCATAATCCTGTAAGGCTGTGGATACCGCCACAACCTCCTGAACAAAAGGAACCCCCAAATGCTTTGCCAGCGTCAGCCCGCCGGAGCCGGTAATCACCGGCGATACGTGAACCGGACCCAATTTATAAATTGCCCGGCCGAGTAAGTCGGACAAGGTTTCCTGTATGTTAGCAAAATGTCTCTCGTAGCTTGAAAAAACCACATCATTATCGGAATTTAATAAGGCAATCTTAACTGTTGTAGAACCAATATCAATTCCCAGCGTATATCCGTTATTTCCATGCATGATATGAATCTCTCCTCCTGGTTTATATAGAATCTTATGTGTCTTTTCTTATTAAATGTGTGAAGGCTTCTCCACAACTTTTAACATTATACGACATTCACCAAAAAAAGACAATTGGAAGTTACAGGATTTATTGACAAACATATTTTGAAAAGGTAGAATATTTACATATATGCAAATTAGCCGGAGTTTTGGGATGTTGGGATAAAATTCCGGCAGTAAGGAGAGAAGATATGAACTGGCTTGACAAACTGGAGCGCAAATTCGGTCGCTATGCGATTCATAATCTGATGTATTATATTATTATTCTGTACGGGGTGGGCTTTGTGATGCAGATGATATCTCCCATGTTCTATTATGGGTATTTGAGTCTGAACGTGGAGGCGATTCTGCATGGCCAGATTTGGAGGATTCTGACATTTATCATACAGCCGCCCTCAAGCAGTCCGATTTTTATGCTGATTGCCCTATATTTTTATTATATGCTGGGGTCCAGTCTGGAGCGGACCTGGGGGGCCTTTCGATTTAACGTTTACTTTTTCAGCGGGGTTTTGTTCCATGTAATCGCGGCCTTTGCGGTATATGTTCTGACAGGGTTGTCGCTGCCGCTGGGAACCGGTTATCTGAATCTGTCGTTGTTTTTTGCATTTGCGGCGCTCTATCCGAATATGGAATTTCTGGTGTTTTTCATGATTCCGGTAAAGGTGAAATGGCTGGCGCTTTTAGACGGAGTGTATTTTGCCTATACAATTCTGCAGGCGTTTCTTCCGGCGTACGGGGGAAGCGGTTTCGGGATTTACTATAAGGCGAACGCGCTGGCGGCCGCAGTGTCTATTTTGAATTTTGTTATTTTTTTCTTTGCCTCCCGGAATATGATGCCTTATACGCCGAAAGAGATCCGGCGGAAGCGGGAATTTAAGAAGAAGATGCGTCCGGTGAACCATTATGCCAATGGAGCCATGCACCGGTGCGCGGTGTGCGGAAGGACGGAAGTGGAACATCCGGATTTGGAGTTCCGGTTCTGCTCCAGATGCAACGGTGATTATGAGTATTGTCAGGATCATTTATTTACCCATACGCATATCCAGTAGGATATTTTGCACGCGCGTTTTTTATAGAAAAACTCCGTAGAATTTTACAGCAGAGCTGTAGAATATCCTGCGTGAGAATAAAAGAAATACCAGGAGGAAGCGAAATGAAAAAAACGAAGATTATCTGTACGTTAGGACCGGGTTCGGATGATGTGGAGATTGTGCGGAAACTTGTCCGGGGGGGCATGGACATTGCCAGATTTAACTTTTCCCATGGAACTCACGAAGAGCAGAAAGAGAGGATGGACCGGTTAAAGGCAGTCCGCAAGGAAGAGAAGAAGCCGGTTGCAATTCTTCTGGATACCAAGGGCCCGGAGATTCGTACCGGCGTATTAAAAGGCGGAAAAAAGGTTACCCTTACAGAAGGGCAGAAATTCTCGCTTAGCATCGAAGAGAAAGAAGGGGATGCGACAGGCGTTTCCATAACGTATCCGGGACTTGTGTACGATGTGCATATTGGAAAGAAGATTCTGATTGACGACGGTTTGATTGAGCTTACGGTTATCGGAAAGACGGAGACGGAGATTCACTGTCTGGTTGCCAACGGCGGCGAGCTGGGAGAGAGAAAGGGCGTGAACGTTCCGGGTGTTCCGGTGCGTCTTCCCGCCATTACAGAAAAGGATAAAGAAGATATCAAATTCGGCGTGGAGCAGGAGATTGATTTTATTGCGGCTTCTTTCGTGAGAAATGCAGAATGTATTCTGGAAATCAAATCCTGGCTGAAAGAATGCGGCGCTCCTTACGTTCCCATTATTGCCAAGATTGAGAACGGAGAGGGCGTGGAAAATATCGAGGAGATCATCCGCTGCGCCGACGGCGTGATGGTTGCAAGAGGCGATCTTGGCGTGGAAATTCCAGCTGAGGAAGTGCCTTACCTCCAGAAGATGATGATTCAGAAATGCAATGAATATTATAAGCCGGTTATTATTGCGACCCAGATGTTAGATTCCATGATTCGCAATCCCCGTCCAACCCGGGCGGAGGTGACAGACGTTGCCAACGCGGTATACGACGGTACCGATGCGGTTATGCTGTCCGGCGAAACTGCGAACGGCAAATATCCGACGGAGGCTCTTAGCATGATGGTGCATATTGTAGAGAATACGGAGCAGCATCTGGATTATGAGGCGATTCTAAAGAGCGGAAGAATCCATGAAAAGAAGGGCGTTTCTCCGGCCATCGGGTATGCTTCTGTTGCCGCGTCCATGAACTTAAACGCTAAGTGTATTGTAACGCCTACAGTGTCGGGAGCTACCGCGAGAGTTATGTCGAAATTCAAACCAAAGGCGGATATTATTGGTGTGACCCCGGATGATGCGTGCATGCGGAGAATGCAGATTTACTGGGGCGTGCGTTCTTATAAATCACTGGCCTTTACTACGACGGAGGATATTTTAAACGGCGCTATCGATTTGATTTCCGCCAAAAAAGAAGTGGAACCGGGAGATATCGTCGTCCTTACAGCGGGGATTCCGTCGCCTAACTTTAAGCAGACTAAGGCGGGAGCCAGCAATATGATGCGGATTGCAGTAATCGAGTAACAGATTAGAAATAAGAGTGAACATAATATGCAGTTTTCTGCAAGTTTGATGCCCCGTCAGCCTGTTGCGGGGCATTTGACTGAAGACGGATGTATCGGCATGAAATAGAAAAGAACACAGAAAGGAATTACCTATGAAGAAGAAACCATTTGTGACAAAAGAGCAGTTAGAGAAGATAACCAGTGAATACGCCACACCCTTTCATCTCTATGACGAAGCGGGAATCCGGGAGAATGCAAGAGCGTTGAAGGAGGCGTTTTCCTGGAATAAGGGGTATCGGGAGTATTTTGCAGTAAAGCCAACGCCGAACCCGTTTCTGATGGATATCTTAAGAGATTATGGATGCGGTTACGACTGCTCTTCCTTAACGGAACTGATGCTTTCGGAGGCAGTGGGCGTGGAGCCGGGGGATATTATGTTCTCTTCGAATGATACGCCCGCAGAGGAATTTGCTTATGCGGACAAGTTAGGAGCAATTATCAATCTGGACGATATCACGCACATTGATTTCTTAGAGGAAACCATCGGCCGCATTCCGGAGACCATTAGCTGCCGGTATAATCCGGGCGGATTATTTAAGATTACCAATGACATTATGGATAATCCAGGGGACGCCAAGTATGGTATGACAACGGAGCAAATCTTTGAAGCATTTCGGATCTTAAAGAGGAAAGGCGCAAAGGAATTTGGAATTCATGCATTCCTTGCAAGCAATACGGTTACCAATGAGTATTATCCGATGCTTGCAAAGGTTCTATTCGAGCTTGCGGTGAAGCTTCAGGAAGAAACCGGGGCGCATATTCAATTTATTAACCTGTCCGGCGGAATTGGGATTCCTTATAAACCGGACCAGGAACCCAATGATATTGCGGTGATTGGAGACGGCGTGAGGAAGGTCTATGAGGAAGTGCTGGTTCCGGCAGGAATGGGGGACGTTGCTATTTATACGGAGCTTGGCCGGTTTATGCTGGGACCGTACGGTTGTCTGGTGACAAAGGCAATTCATGAGAAGCATACGCATAAGGAGTATATCGGCGTAGACGCCTGCGCGGCTAATCTGATGCGTCCGGCCATTTACGGAGCCTACCATCATATTACGGTTATGGGTAAGGAAGAAGAGCCTCATGACCATATGTATGATGTAACCGGAAGCCTTTGTGAGAACTGCGATAAGTTTGCCATTGACCGGATGCTGCCGAAGATTGATATGGGAGACTATCTGGTGATTCATGACAGCGGCGCGCATGGATTCTCTATGGGGTATAATTATAACGGCCGGCTGCGTTCCGCGGAAGTTCTTCTGAAGGAAGACGGCAGCACCAAGTTAATCCGGCGGGCCGAAACTCCGGCAGATTATTTCGCGACCTTCGACTGTTTTGAGATTGCAGAGAAACTTCCCAAAAGGGAAAACGAATAAACGTAGCAGTTCGCCCGCACCGGCCTGCAAACTGTTACGAAAAAACAAAATAAATATGAGAAAACTATTGTTTTTTTGAATACTCTGTGATAGAATTAATCTCGGCTTCAAAAGAAGCCAAATGCGGATGTGGCGGAATGGCAGACGCACAAGACTCAAAATCTTGCGGGGGCGACCTCGTGTGGGTTCAAGTCCCACCATCCGCATAGAAAAGTACCGGATACCCGTAGGCAGGGCGTTTCCGGTATTTTTTATTACAAAAGAAGCATGGGGAATCGGTGTCTTGAATTATATGTTTGAAAATGGTATAGTAGATAAGCAGTTATTTTAGATGAGATAGTATGGTACAGTATTGTGCAGATTTGCGGAAGTTCCCGCACGCTGTGCCTGGCGAGGTGTTATATGGCGGATAAAATAGTTATGATAGACGGACATAGTATTTTAAACCGGGCTTTTTACGGTGTGCCGGACCTTACGAATGCGGAGGGTCTTCATACCAATGCGATTTACGGTTTTTTAAATATTATGTTCAAGATTCTGGACCAGGAGAATCCGGAATATTTGACGGTCGCATTTGACGTACATGCGCCTACCTTCCGGCATGAGATGTATGCGGAGTATAAGGGAACCAGAAAACCTATGGCGGAGGAGCTCCGTCAGCAGGTCCCGGTGATAAAGGAAGTGCTGCAGGCCATGGGCGTTAAGATTATCGAGCAGGCAGGACTTGAGGCGGACGACCTGCTTGGCACTCTGTCAAGGCGATGTGAGAAACTGGGAATGGAGGTTTCTGTAATCAGCGGAGACAGAGATCTTCTTCAGCTTGCCACAGAGCATGTAAAGATACGGATTCCCAAGACCAGACAGGGCCGGACAGAGGTGGAGGATTATTATGCGGGGGACGTACTGGAACGTTATCAGGTGACCCCGAAGGAGTTTATTGACTTAAAGGCCCTGATGGGGGATACTTCTGATAATATTCCTGGAGTGCCCAGTATCGGAGAGAAGACTGCGACGAAGATTATTACAGAGTACCATTCCATTGAGAACGCATATGAGCATGTGGATGAGGTGAAACCGCCCAGAGCTTCCAAAGCATTGAAGGAACATTGGGATTTGGCGGTTCTCAGTAAGGAACTGGCTGCGATTAATATAGAAGCTGACTTTGCATATGAGATAGAAGAGGCGAAGCTTAACAATCTGTATACAGAAGAAGCTTACGCCTGTTTTCAGAGACTGCAGTTTAAAAATTTTCTGAGCAGATTTGATGAGATATCCGCGCCCTCGAATAAAGTAGAGGATGCATTTGTAAGGATTACCGGAAGACAAGAAGCTGAGAAGATTTTTGCTCAGGCGGCGGAAGCCGGGCGAATCGGTATTTCGATATATAAGAGTACGAAAGAAGTTCTGCCTTTGTTTGCAAATCAGGCGGGTATGAGCGGCGTTGGTCTCTGCTATGACGATAATAAAGTGTACTGCATGGATACGGATGGGGAGATTACGGCCGAGTGGCTGAAGGAGCAGGTGGAGCGCATATCTGCTCTGGTTCGCTGCGCGGTGCTTTTTGATGTGAAGAAGGCAATGGAAGAGTTTGAGGGAATCCATCAGACACACTGTTTTGACGGAATCGTGGCGGCGTATTTACTGAATCCCCTGAAAAATGACTATACTTTTGAAGATGTTGCGAGAGAATATCTTAACATCATAATAGAAGAAAAGGCGGAGGACGCCGCTAAAGTGTGCTATGAAGCTTATACGGCCTGGAAATCGGCGCCCATTCTGGAAGAGAAATTGAAGTCTGCGGATATGTGGGAGTTGTTTACCGGGGTTGAGATGCCGCTGGTATTTACACTTTATGACATGGAGCAAAACGGCGTCAGAGTGGAAGGGGAAGCCCTTAAGATATATGGAGAGCAGCTTGGGACAAGAATTGCAGAGCTTGAGAAAGAGATACATGGTGATGCGGGGGAAGCTTTTAACATTAATTCTCCCAAACAGCTTGGAGTGATTCTGTTTGAAAAGATGGGAATCCCTGGGGGAAGAAAAACAAAGACCGGATATTCTACGGCTGCGGATGTGCTGGAGAAGCTGGCGCCGGATCATGCGATTGTATCGAAGATTCTGGAATACCGGCAGCTTGCCAAGCTGAAGTCTACCTATGCGGACGGACTGGCAGCATTTATCGGGGAGGACGGAAGGATTCACGGCAAGTTTAATCAGACGATAACGGCTACCGGTAGAATCAGCAGTACGGAGCCGAATCTCCAGAATATCCCGGTACGGATGGAGCTTGGAAGGCTGATTCGGAAGGTTTTTATTCCGGAAGACGGTTACGTATTTGTGGATGCAGATTATTCGCAGATTGAACTCCGAGTGCTGGCCCACTGCTCCGGAGATGAGAAGCTAATCGAGGCTTACAGAGAAGAAGCGGACATTCACCGAATTACCGCTTCCCAGGTATTTCATATTCCTTTTGATGAGGTGACGGCGCTTCAGAGAAGGAATGCAAAGGCGGTGAATTTCGGTATTGTATACGGAATCAGTTCTTTTGGACTGAGCCAGGATTTAAGTATTACCAGAAAGGACGCGGCGGAATATATCGAGCAGTATTTCAGGACTTATCCGGGGATTAAGGATTTTTTGGATAGGGCGGTGGAATCTGCAAAGGAAAAGGGATATGCCAGAACTTTATTTGGCAGGAGAAGACCGGTTCCGGAATTGAAGTCCAGCAACTTTATGCAGCGTTCCTTCGGAGAGCGGGTCGCTATGAACGCACCGATTCAGGGAGCGGCGGCGGATATTATGAAAATTGCTATGATTGGCGTAAATCAAAGACTGAAGGAGCAGAAGATGAAGTCGAAACTGGTGCTTCAGGTTCATGACGAACTTCTGATTGAGGCTTATGAGCCGGAGACAGAAGTGGTGAAGGAGATTCTAAAAAGCGAGATGGAGCAGGCAGCAGACCTTAAGGTGCCGCTGGAGGTGGATATGCACACCGGAACGAGCTGGTACGAGGCAAAATAGGGAGGACATTATGAAGGTCATAGGGATTACAGGCGGAGTCGGAACAGGGAAGAGCGAAGTGCTGAATTATTTGGAAAGAGAGTATGGAGCGGTTATCTGTCAGGCAGATATTGTTGCAAGGAATTTAGAGAAAAAGAATACGATTTGTTACCGTCAGATTGTGGAGCGCTTCAGCGAAAGTATTCTGCAGGAGAATGGCAGGATCGACAGGGAGAAGTTGGCCAAGGTGGTTTTCTCTGACGAAGAGGAGCGGAAGGCACTGAACGCTATTGTTCATCCGGCTGTGAAGAAGCGGATTCTGGGGCTTATAAAAGAACAAGAGAAGAAGGGAACGAAGCTGTTTGTGCTGGAAGCGGCGCTTCTTTTAGAGGACCATTATGACGAAGTATGCGACGAGACATGGTATATCTATGCGGAGGATGCGGTGAGAAGAAAGAGACTAAAGCATTCCAGAGGATACGGCGAAGAACGGATAGACGGTATCTTCCGCTCCCAGAAGTCCAGGGATGAATTCTTAGATAAATGCGACCGGGCTGTAGATAACAGCCGGAGCTTTGACGATACCTGCATCCAGCTTGATTCCATTATGGAGAAATTAAAAAAATCGTAAGGAAATTGCCTGCCGGAAACAGCGTTGCATAATAAAGCACGCTGTTTCCGGCAGGCAGCTCCCAAACGCGCAGGCAGAAATAGACGCAGCCGTTCAAAAGGGCTAGAAAGAAGAGAGACAGGAGACAGTTTTACATGAGATTATGCAGCATTGCCAGTGGAAGCAGCGGAAATTGTATTTACGCAGGAAGCGAACATACGCATCTGCTTGTGGATACAGGAATCAGTAAGAAGAAAATAGAAGAAGGACTTCGGGAACTGGACATTAAAGGGGAAGAGCTTAGCGGTATTCTGATTACCCATGAGCATTCGGATCATATTCAGGGACTGGGGGTATTCTGCCGGAAATATGAGGTTCCTATCTATGCAACCAGGGGAACGATTGAAGGCATCAAGAGCTATAAAAGTCTGGGAGCTTTGCCGGAGGGACTGCTCCATACCATCGAGACAGACAAAGATTTTATGCTGGGGGATATCAGCGTGCATCCGTTTGTTATTTCCCATGATGCCAGGGAACCCTGCGGATACCGGATGAACTGTCAGGGCAAGTCGGTGGCTGTGGCGACGGATCTTGGAACCTATGATTCTTATATTATAGAGAACTTAAAGGGGCTGGACGCGGTTCTTTTAGAAGCAAATCACGATATACATATGCTGGAGGCGGGACCCTATCCTTATCCTCTGAAGCGGAGAGTGATGGGAGACAGGGGGCATCTGTCAAATGAATTGTCAGGACGTCTTCTCTGTGATATACTGCATGATAACTTAAAAAGCGTGTTGCTTGGGCATTTGAGCAAAGAGAATAATTATGCCGAACTTGCCTACGAGACGGTAAAGCTGGAGGTTACCTTTGGGGATAATCCATATAAGGGCGAGGACGTTCCGCTAAGGGTGGCAGGGCGCGACCGGATTTCGGATATTGTTATAGTATAAATACGGATGTCTGTCGGGCGCTTACAACAATTTTTTTGCGTAATATGGTGAAATTTGGGCCCTGGGTTATCCGGGTGGGAGGAAGAAGAATTATGAAAAAATGTGTAATTACCGTAGTTGGGAAGGATACTGTAGGAATTATTGCGAAAGTTTGTACCTATCTGGCGGAGACCGGAATTAATATTCTGGATATTTCCCAGACGATTATCGACGGGTATTTTAATATGGTGACGATTGTGGATGTTTCGGGCGCGTCAAAGAAATTTCAGGAATATTCGGATGAACTGGAAGCGCTGGGACAGGAAATCGGCGTAATCATTCACTGTCAGCGGGAAGAGATTTTTGAGAAAATGCACAGGCTGTAAGAACACACAGACAGGAAGGATGAGCTTTTGATTTATGATTAGTGTATATGAAGTGAAAGAAACCAATAAGATGATTGAGCACGAGAATCTGGATGTGCGGACCATTACCTTAGGAATCAGCCTGATGGATTGTATTGATTCGGATCTTGCGAAGCTGAATGAGAAGATTTATCATAAGATTATATCTCTTGCGGGGAATCTTGTGGCTACCGGACAGGAGATTGAGCATGAATTTGGGATTCCGATTGTAAATAAACGGATTTCCGTTACGCCGATTGCGCTGATTGGCGGAGCGGCCTGCAGGACGCCGGACGATTATGTGGAGATTGCTAAGACGCTGGACAGGTCGGCAAAGGAAGTGGGCGTGAACTTTATCGGAGGATATTCGGCTCTGGTGTCCAAGGCGATGACTGCCGGGGATGAGAGACTGATTCGCTCGATTCCGAAGGCCCTTGCCTGTACGGAGCGGGTGTGCAGTTCCATCAATGTGGGTTCCACCAGAACCGGCATTAATATGGATGCGGTGCGTCTGTGCGGAGATATTGTTAAGGAAACTGCCGAAGCTACGAAGGAGCAGGATTCTCTTGGCTGCGCCAAGCTGGTAGTATTCTGCAACGCTCCGGATGATAATCCATTTATGGCTGGAGCCTTTCTTGGAGTGACGGAAGGAGACGCGGGGATTAACGTGGGGGTCAGCGGTCCCGGCGTTGTGAGAAATGCTGTCAGACAGGTGAGGAGCGCAGATTTTGAAGAACTCTGCGAGACCATTAAGAAGACGGCGTTTAAAATTACCAGAGTAGGACAGCTCGTGGCCGGCGAGGCTTCTAAGCGTATGGGAATTCCCTTCGGTATTATTGATTTATCGCTGGCGCCAACACCGGCTGTGGGAGACAGCGTAGCGGAGATTTTGGAGGAAATCGGCTTAGAGCGGGTGGGAGCGCCGGGAACGACGGCGGCCCTTGCCATGCTGAACGACCAGGTGAAGAAGGGCGGCGTGATGGCGTCTTCTTATGTGGGCGGCTTAAGCGGCGCGTTTATTCCGGTCAGCGAGGACCAGGGAATGATTGACGCGGTGAAACTGGGGGCGCTGAACCTGGAGAAATTAGAGGCCATGACCTGCGTCTGCTCGGTGGGGCTGGATATGATAGCCATCCCGGGGAAAACCAGCGCGGCGACCATTTCCGGGATTATCGCCGATGAGATGGCAATCGGTATGGTTAACCAGAAGACCACAGCGGTCCGTTTGATTCCGGTGATTGGCAAGGATGTAGGCGAGACAGCAGAATTTGGAGGACTTCTTGGCTATGCGCCGATTATTCCGGTCAATGAATATGACTGCAGCGCATTTATCAGCAGACAGGGAAGAATCCCTGCGCCGATTCATAGTTTTAAGAATTAAAGGGGGAAGATTGTTATGGGCAGAGTTGCCATTGTTACAGACAGCAACAGCGGAATTACACAAAAGGAAGGGAAAAAACTCGGGATTCGGGTTCTCCCCATGCCATTTTATATTAATGGAGAACTGTTTTTTGAGGACATTACGCTGACGCAGGAAGAATTTTATAAAAGACTTGCAGAGGATGCGGATATTTCCACTTCCCAGCCTTCGCCGGGGGATGTGACGGACCTCTGGGATGAGATTCTGAAGTCTTATGATGAGATTGTTCATATACCGATGTCAAGCGGCCTGTCAAGTTCCTGCGAGACGGCTATGATGCTTGCAAATGATTATGACGGCAAAGTATTTGTTGTGGACAATCAGAGGATATCCATTACCCAGAGAAGATCTGTCATGGACGCGGCTGCGCTGGCAGGGAAGGGGCTTGGCGGTCAGGAGATCAGGGATATTCTGATGAGAGAGAAGTTGGAGGCCAGCATTTATATTACGCTGGATACTTTGAAATATCTGAAAAAAGGCGGGCGTATTACACCGGCTGCCGCTGCAATCGGAACGGTACTGAATTTAAAGCCGGTACTTCAGATTCAGGGAGAGAAGTTAGACGCCTTTTCTAAGACAAGAGGATTGAAATCTGCCAAGAAGACCATGTTAGAAGCCATGGAGAAGGATTTGACCCAGAGATTTGCAGGAAAAGAGATGCATCTGGACCTTGCATATACCTGTTCAAAGGAAGACGCCGCACAGTGGAAGAAGGAAGTGGAAGAGAAGTTCCCGGGATATAAGATTCAGATGGATCCGCTGTCGCTTAGCGTATCCTGCCATATTGGTTTTGGAGCTGTGGCAATCGGCTGCTGTCATAAAGTGCCGGAAATATTGTAAATAGGAATAAATGCGGGAAGGGTGTATAGGTTCTGTCTGTGCAGACGGAAATTATACACCCTTTTTCTGCTTATAGAAAATTGCCGGATTTATTCCGCAAGAGTTTCCCACTGTTCATATAATTCTTCCAGTTGTCCGGCGATATCCGCCTTTTCCTCCGCCAGTTCCTGACATTTGACGGAATTCGTGTAGATTTCCTCCTCGCCCATCAGCGTATCAATCTCATTGTCCCGTTCTTCCAGAGCTGTAATGCGTTCTTCTGTTTTCTTTAAGTCATTTTGCCGCTTTCGTACCCTTGCCTGTTCTTCCTTTTGTTCCTGCCAGTTTTGTTTTGATTTGCTGGCGCCGGAAGCAGCCGAATCTATGGTATCAGCGCCGGAACGGGTTTCGGATGTATAGATACTGGTCAGTTCTTCCTTCTTTTCCAGATAATAATCGTAGTTGCCGATATAATTGACAAAGGTCTGTCCGGTAAGCTCCAGTATCCTTGCTGCGGTTTGGTTGATAAAATACCGGTCATGGGAAACATAAAGTACAGTTCCGGTGTAGTCGTTTAACGCCTGCTCCAAAATCTCTTTGGAGGCAATATCCAGATGGTTGGTAGGCTCGTCCAGAATCAGGAAATTAGCCTCGGAGAGCATCAGCTTGGCGAGAGACACCCGTCCCCGCTCGCCTCCGCTTAGGGCGCTGATCTGCTTGAAGACCTCGTCTCCGGTAAATAGAAAAGCGGCAAGGGTTTTACGGATTTGCGTATTGGTAAGGGTTGGATAGTCGTCGGAAATCTCGTCGAATATGGTCTTATCCATATGCAGTACGTGATGTTCCTGGTCATAGTAGCCAATCCTGACATTGGTGCCCAAGGTAAATGTTCCGGAATCTGCCGAAATTACCTGGTTCAGGATTTTCAGCAGGGTAGTCTTTCCGGTTCCGTTATCCCCGATAACGGCCACATGTTCTCCCCGTTTGATTTCAAAGTTTATATCCTGGAACAGGATGTGAGGCGGAAAGGATTTGGACAAATGTTCGACCGACAACACATCACCGCCGCTGATGACGGAGGGCTCTAATTTCAGATGAATATCCGCGTGTAATTCCGCAGGTTTGTCTACCAGGGTGATTTTGGCCAGCATTTTCTCCCGGCTTTCCGCACGTTTGATGGATTTCTCCCGGTTGAAGGAGCGAAGCTTCTCGATGACGGCCTCCTGATGTTTGATTTCCTGCTGCTGATTTAAGTATTCTTTTAGGCGGGCTTCCCGAAGCATCTGCTTTTTCTGCGCATAGGCAGAATAGTTGCCGGAAAATACAGACAGTACGCCAAGTTCAATCTCAATTACTTTGGTTACTACCCGGTTGAGGAAATACCGGTCATGAGAGACAATCAGTACCGCGCCGAAATAATTTAAAAGAAAAGTCTCCAGCCAGGTTATGGAATTTAAGTCCAGATGGTTGGTAGGCTCGTCAAGAAGCAGTACATCTGGTTTTGTGAGAAGGAGCTTGCCCAAAGCCACTCTGGTTTTCTGTCCGCCGGAAAGCGTGTCCACCTGCTTGGTAAATTCATCTTCGGTAAATCCAAGACCTTTTAAGACGCCGGTAATCTCGCTTTCATAGGAGTAGCCGTCCGACAGTTCGAAGGTATTCATCAGATTGTGGTAAGTATTCAGCCTGTCTTCCAGCGCATCTCCGGTTAAATCCTTCAGTTCCCTTTCAATAGAACGGATTCGGGCTTCCATCTCAATTAAATCCGCCTTGGCAGTGCGTACTTCTTCATAGATGGTATTTCCCGAAGTCAAATCCTGATGCTGGGAGAGGTACCCGAGCGTTTTCCCTCTGGTCAGGGTGACAGAGCCGTTGTCGCAGGATAGTTCCCCTACAATCATTTTAAAAAGGGTAGACTTGCCGGCGCCGTTGATGCCGACAAGAGCAGCCTTTTCGTGTTCTTCTATATGGAAAGAGCCCTTTTCTAGAATTATATGCTCTCCAAATGATTTGCTGATATCATGGCATGACAGAATCATGACACACCTCCGTATTTTTCTTCATGTAAATCTTTCGTGTATCATTATACCGAAATTTGCGGAAAAAACAACGAAAATTTATGTAAAAGTTTGACTTTACATTAACAATTCGATATAATGAATGCAGATATTTTTTTGGAAAGGTGAGTAAGAGTGGAATCAAGAGAGATTTCTCAGGCGGTGATTCGAAGACTCCCAAGGTATTATCGC
>CATJPU010000124.1 GCA_949742505.1 uncultured Lachnospiraceae bacterium
AGAGGACATTCCTCTTATGATTGAGGCAATTCCTGCATCCGCAGATTCTATTGTGCTGATTATTACAAAAGTAGAAGATCCGGAAGAACTGGATACCAGATTTTCCAGATTTGCTCCTACGGCAAATGGAGACTGGGATAACAGGCGCGACGCTGCTTCCCTGAAGCTGGAAGGCGCAGAAGACATTCTGAACCTTCTTGGCAAGGTCAAGGAAAGTATTGCCGCCATTCCACAGGAGCAAGCACCAGAAGAAGACTCGCCTCAGAAAAGAACTGACTTAAGGCTGTTTTCATTCGCTTCTATGGACGGTGTGATTTCTGCTGCCCAGCTTCTTGGCAGCATGTACTATGGTTCCAATACCTTATATAAAGATAACAGTTCAGACATGTATGTACTGGCTCTCACACAGTCTGACCATACAATTAATGATTTCAGCAGAATTTGCAATATGTTGTCTGAGTACGGTTCCCTGGAACATTCCTCTGGAGCGTCCCTTGCATATCTGGAAGAGCACTGTGAAGTTGTTCTGTCCGCCGACGCGGTACAACAGCTTTCGCAAATTTAACCAAAAAGGACTGTGAAAAGTCACTGTCTCCTGCATCAGTATAACGGAATACAACAACAGCGTCGCTGCCTTCCGAACCGCAGGAAAGACTTTCTCACAGTCCTTTTTATTCCTCGACGAACATTAGTAGTTCGTTAAGTATACCTTCCAGGCACACCTTAACTCATGCCCTGCGGGCTGGCGGACTATCGTCCGGCAAAGTATACCCTTCGGGTAGGCCGAATGGCCTGTTATGCATTCAGGATTGCATTCAGCTTCTCTGTTAACAAATCCGCATCTATTCCATGTACCATAGCGGCTTCCGCAATAGATTCCCCCTGAGAAGATGGACATCCGATACAATGCATTCCGATCTCCATAAGAGCTTTTGCAACATCCTCAATCTTATCTCCACTGGTCATTAATAATTCGCCAATTGTCGTCTCCTTATTAATCTGTGCCATGTTATCGCCTCCTCCCTGCACTGGTAATCTTTATTATATCCAGTTTTGTCCATTGTGTAAACATTTAAATGCTTTTTCTTCCCGAAATTTGACGATTCAAAAAGCAAGATACATTTCCATTTTTTTCGACAAAATGCCAATTTTGTTATTTGTTTACAAAACATTTGTTCTTTTGTTTTCCTTGAGTAATCAACCAAAATCACATGTTTTTATGTTGATAATGTTGATAACTTGCAAAAACCTGCCTATTTTCCACTCTTTTCATGTCTTATTGTGTTGATAACTTTTGCATAGCCTATCGACAAATTATCCTATCAATTTACATTTTTGTGTATTTTATATAAAGATTCGATTTTTCGGAGTATGACATAATAGTTTTTATCCATTACATAAAAAATACCGCTATATTTTTGCGAAATATAGCGGTAAATTTTTTACATTTTTGTTGTCAGAATATATTAAATTACCCGTCTAACCGTCTTAATACTCATACAGGTTGCCGGAATAATTCCAATTCCTTTGGAAGAATTGATTGCATTCACAATCTGACCGTCCCCCATATATATTCCGACATGGCCTTCATAAAGAATCAAATCGCCCGGCAGAGCCTCGCCATAACCAATACCTGTTCCGGCATATTCCTGATCCCAGGTAGTTCTTGGCAACCCAATTCCAAAATGCGCATATACCGACTGTACAAATCCAGAACAGTCTGCGCCGTCCGTTAAGCTTGTGCCGCCCCATACATAAGGATTCCCAATAAACTGACATGCATAATCAACAATGGCCTGTCCCAGTGTCGCTGTATTCGCCGCCTGTTCTTCAGCAATTCTGGCCGCCTCCTCCGCCGCAATCCTTGCCTCCTCAGCGAGACGGGCTTCCTCCTCTTCCCTGGATTCTGCTTGATCAACGATATCTCTGACGTCCTCTGCCTCTGCGCTTTGTGCATACTCTTTGGCTTTCGCTTCGGCCTCGTTACCAGTAATTATATATTCTGTAAAAACGTAGCCGGTTACTGACCCGGACCTCACCTTCGTCCATTCCCCTACCGGACCGATAATCTCTGATGCGGAACCCGGATACAGTTTTCCGACCCACTCGCTTTCTCTTGTCGGTTCACTTCTGACAAAGAGAAATGTATCTGCACTCACATTCGTGAATGCCATATCTAAATACTCTCCTTTTTCTGTAGGTACCAGATAATCCTCCACAGCAATCTCTGCATCTGCTTCATAGCAATCATTCAATACCTGCTCAATTCCCACTCCTGGGAAGGCCGCTTCTATTTTATCTGTTACTTCAAGTCCGTCTGCTGCCTCCGCCTTCTCCCCGGAAACTGAAAATGTTCCAATTGCAGTAACCAGAAATAATCCTTTCTTAAGACTCGAATTCATAAACAACCTCCTATCATTCGTCTATGTCTTCTCATCTTTTGTATATCCGAGAAATATCTCAGACCGGCTGAATTACTTCGCGCCAATTGTTACAGAATTGTTACAAATATTACGATGTCATTATATCAGTGCATATGACGTATGTCAAGCAAAAAATACTTGTTTTTAACGCATTTTTCTTATCTTTTCCTTAATTGCACCTGTCAGATTTTGCAAAAATATATTACAAAATTGTTAATTTATTGAATAATTGGTTAAATTTGTCGTTATCACAACAATACTTTTTATCGTGTCGAATTTTTGCTGCGCCCGACCTCCTGGTTAGTAAACAGTGACACTTCACTATCGCTCTTCGTTATAAAAATATCCCACCTGTGCGGTTGAGGGCCGCCTGCCGGAAACCGCACAGGTAAAAAAATTTTAAATTTTACTTGACATTTATTTCTAATTGTTCTAAAATCAATTACAGTAATAATTACTATTATTTATTAAATGTTCATATTGCTGTAACAGCATTATTTGTTGTAGCACAAGCGCTTAGAAAGGAGGATTTTATGGCATCTTTAAAATACAGCCGACAGCGTGAAGTAATTAAAAATTATCTTTCTGGAACAAACTCGCATCCCACTGCGGATACTATATACATGCATGTCAGAGAACAATTTCCCCGCATTAGCCTGGGAACTGTTTACCGCAATCTGAACCTCCTTACCGAGATGGGCGAGGCCATTAAGATTACTACTCCTGACGGAGCCGTAAGATTTGACGGCGTTACTTCCCCCCACTATCATGCATTATGTACAGAATGCGAGAGATTATTCGACTTGGACATGAATGTTTCCGAATCTATCATCGAGGAGGCAAGGGCCTGCTTTCCCGGAACGATTCATTCGCATTCTACTATATTCTATGGCGTGTGCAGTCACTGCCAGGGAAAAAGCATTGATTTATATCAGTAAAAATACTGATTTAAATAAATATTTTATAAAGAAAAGGAGATTATAACGATGAAAAAATTTGTATGTTCTGTATGCGGTTATGTTTATGAAGGTGAGGCTGCACCGGAGAAATGTCCACAGTGCGGCGTCGGCGCTGATAAGTTCACTGAGCAGAGAGAAGGCTTAAGCTGGGCTGCTGAACATGTTGTAGGCGTCGCTCAGGGCGTAAGCGAAGACATTATCGAGGATCTGAGAGCTAATTTCAACGGCGAGTGCTCAGAGGTCGGTATGTATCTTGCAATGGCAAGAGTTGCCCACAGAGAAGGCTATCCGGAGATTGGTTTATACTGGGAAAAAGCTGCTTACGAAGAGGCAGAGCATGCTGCTAAATTCGCAGAGCTGCTTGGCGAAGTTGTAACAGACAGCACCAAGAAAAATCTTGAGATGCGGGTTGCTGCAGAGAACGGCGCAACCGCTGGTAAATTCGACCTTGCTAAGAGAGCGAAGGCCGCTAACCTTGACGCTATTCATGATACCGTTCATGAGATGGCTAGAGATGAGGCAAGACATGGTAAGGCGTTTGAGGGGTTATTAAAAAGGTATTTCGGATAGGAAAAAAGCCCGTAAAATCAAGGGTTTAAGCAATTTTAAGGGGATCGGCTCATATGGGCTGATTCCCTTTTTTGGCTTCAGTGGCTGTGTAAAAAACTGTGTAAGGTTCTGGGTGTTTTGGGTAAACTGTGTAATAAAAAACTGTGTAAATAAAAGGCAAGAAAAAAGCCCTCTTTTTGGGGCTTCTTCCTTAGTATACGGTTATATCTTCATCTTCATTCTTTCTGCTGTATATTCTTATGTGGAAATAGTTTATATTTTTCTCTTCTATATTTTTATTATATTCTTTAAAAATAGGGGGTTTCTCGTATCTTCTGTCGTATTCTAAATAATCATATAATTTGTTTTTTAAATAATATACTGATGTATTACTTTTTATCAATATAGAAACTGAATAATATTCATATCCTTTTTTA
>CATJPU010000125.1 GCA_949742505.1 uncultured Lachnospiraceae bacterium
AGACCCGGAACTGGCTCATGAGGTATTCCGTACCATCAAAGACCTTGCCACAGAGGGACAGACCATGCTGATTGTCACACATCAGATTCATGCAGTCAGGCATTTTGCAACCAGAGTCGCTTTTCTGGACAGCGGAATCATTGAAGCAGACGGCACCTGCAGCGAGATTTTTGAGAATCCGGATAATCAGAAACTGAAACAGTTTCTGGCAATGGTGGAATTTAATACATTGTAGCAGGGATTCTATATTTAAGATTTGATTTAAAGACAGGAAGCTATCGTAATTTATGCGGTAGCTTCTTTTGTTGTTTTTCACAGTTTGCAAGCCAGTGCTGGCGGCGTGTGAAATATAACCACAGTTACGTCTGCGCATTTTATCGGGTTGAAACGGTTGAATATTTTGGATTTAGGGAGTAGAATAAGAGAGATTTGGAATTAGGAATTGATTTTGATTTGAGGATAGCGAAGAAGGAGCGTGCAGGATGCAGGCTGAGATTAGAGTGATAAGGAGCGGCCGGAGAACCCTGTCGCTGGAGATTACGAAAGAAGCGCAGGTGCTGGTTCGGGCGCCTTACCGGTTAAGCCGGTCAGAGATTGAGAAATTTGTGCAGGAAAAGGCAGACTGGTTAGAGAAGCATCTAAAAGAGGTAAAAAATAAACTGGAAGACAGAAAAGAACACCCGGTGAGGCCTCTTTATATGGAAGAAATCCGAAGACTTGCCGACGAGGCAATGAGAGTCCTTCCGGAAAAAGCGGCGTATTATGCGCCGAAGGTGGGAGTATCCTATGGGAGAATCACTATCAGGAATCAGAGAACCCGCTGGGGGAGCTGCAGCGGAAAGGGGAATTTGAATTTTAATTGTCTGCTTATGCTGGCTCCTGAACAGGTACAGGATTATGTGGTAGTGCATGAGCTTTGTCACCGGCTGGAGATGAATCACTCCGCCAGATTTTGGAGCGAAGTGGAGAGAGTGTTTCCGGATTACCGAATAGCGAAGCAGTGGTTAAAGGAGCATGGGGAAGAAATCATGAGGAGAATGACAGGAAATTAGAAAGTGAGTTGTGAATATGGAGAATCAATTTAATGGACAGAGACCGCCGGTGAATCAGGGGAAACGCTTTTGGCGTATCTGGAGTCCGTTTCTGATAAACTGGGGAATTGGAACTTTAGCGGGTGCCGTGGCGATGATGGCTTTTATGACGGTATATCTGGCAACCCATTCGATGGATATGTTATTGTTTTACCAGGACAGGGACGCAACCATGAAGGTGGTTGAGAAGGTAACGGAGATTGTGCTCCGGTATACGACGGAGATTCAGGGGATGACGGCTCTTGTAACGATTCCGGTCATGGCATTTCTGTATTACAGAGATAGAAAACGGGAGAAAATAAGCGGGGTTATACCTAGTCATAAAGCGTCTGCTATTCAGTATATTCCCATGCTTGTGATGGCCGGTGCAGTAAATATTGTATTGAACAATCTGATTATGATTGGCGGATTGTCGAATTATAGCGCAGAGTATCGGGAAATAACAAAGGCATTTTACAGCGCGTCTTTAGGGATGCAGATTCTGTGTCTGGGAATCCTGGTGCCGATTGCGGAAGAACTGGTATTTCGCGGGCTTATGTACCGGCGGATGCGGGAGGATACCGGAGTTGTGATGTCCATTATTTATTCTGCAGTGGTATTCGGGCTGTTTCATGGTAATATGGTTCAGATGATATACGGGACGCTGATGGGAGTCATGCTGGCTTATGTATGTGAGAAATACGGTTCAGTTGCGGCTCCGATTGCCGCCCACATTATGGTAAATATGGTGTCTGTATTTATCACATACTTTGATGCGTATAACGGGATGCTGACGGATATCTGGCGTGCGGGAGCGGTCACTGTGGTATGCGCAACTCTTGCATCGAGTATGTTTCTGCTGGTACAGAGAATCAATGAAAAGTCGGATGCTCCGGATGAAGAGGAAAAATTTTCCGGCGGGTTCAAATCTTAAAATATTCAAAAGTAGATTGAAAAGAAGAAGGATTTGTAGTATGCTTTTAAGATAATAGGGAGATTGCTGACAGAAGGAAGAGGATTTTGTCAGGGTAATGATACAGGGGAGAATATCATGAAGAAAAATGGAATTTGTAGAAGATTGTTATTGGTTTCACTGTTAACCAGTTCTTTGACTGCAGCGCCGGTATACGCGGCGCCTAAGGCGGATAGTCTGCAGTCGCAGAAGGCGGCGGCAGAGAATGAGGCCAGTGCGCTGCAGCAGGAACTTGTGGAACTGTTGGATAAGATGGGGAAGTTAGAAGAGGATCTGATTGCTAAGGGTGAGGAGATTATCCAGGCAGAAGAGGACCTTGAGGACGCCCGTAAGCTGGAAGAAGTGCAGTATGAAGCGATGAAGCTTCGTATTAAGTATATGTATGAGGAAGGCCGCACAACAGCTTTTGAGACGCTGATTGGCGCGGAGAGCTTCTCGGATCTGTTAAACAGGGCGGAGTATGTTGCAGAGGTTCATATCTATGACCGCGCAAAGCTGCAGGAATATGAGGATACAAAAAAGAGTGTTGAGCAGTTAAAAGAGCAGTTAGTGGAAGAGCAGGCCAATATGCAGAATATGCAGGCTGAGTATGAGACCGAGGAAGGGGTACTGACTACAACACTGGAAGAGAAGCGGGAAGAGATTGCCGGTTTTGATGCGCAGATTCAGGCGGCAGCGGAAGCGGCGGCAAGAGAGGCCGCAGAGAGAGCGGCCCAGAGACAGGCGAACGCCGGCTCGCATACGCAGAACAGGACTTCCGGTACAGGCGGCACGAATAAAACGGCGACAGACGCAGGAAATACCGGCGGCGCCGGGACGGATACAGGCAATTCCGGCAGCGCACCGGGGACGGGTGCAGGAAGTACCGGAGGAACACCGGGGACAGATACAGGAAATACGGGAGGTACGCCGGAAGCAGATACAGGAAATACGGGCGGACAGGATGTGTCAGGAGGCAATGAATCCGGCGGTCAGGAGGATACTGGTTCCGACGGAGGAGAGTCTTCCGGTAATTCAGCGGCAGCCCAGACGATTGTGAATGCTGCATATGGCCAGCTTGGAGTACCATATGTGATGGGAGGAACCGGCAACGGAGGCTGGGATTGTTCCGGTCTGGTGCAGTACTGTCACAGCATGGCGGGAATCAGCCTTCCGAGAACTTCGCAGGCTCAGGGCGGATGCGGCGTTGCAGTTAGTAATCCGCAGCCAGGAGATATTGTATGTTACGGCTCCCATGTGGGGATTTATATTGGCGGCGGCCAGATGATCCACGCTCCGAAGCCGGGGGATAATGTGAAAGTTGCGGCGGTATACGGTTCGCCATGGTATAGGAGATGCTGGTAAAGGAATACGGCAAACGATAGAACAAAGTAGAGGTACAGAGATGAAAAAAAGAATCATACGGACAATCATGATAGTTTTTCTTGTCAGTATAATGGTTGTAACCCCTGTCTTTGCGTCATCGCTGGAGGATATGCAGGCCGATAAAGCCCAGGCAGAGAGTGAGGCCGGCTCCCTTCAGGAACAGATTAAACAGACATTAGAGAAGATTCAGACATTAGAAAAAGATCTTGAAACGAAGCAGGGTGAGATTGACCAGGCGGGGGAGGATCTTGAGAAAGCGGCGTCTGTGCAGACAGAGCAGTATAATGCGATGAAGCTTCGCATCAAATACATGTATGAAGAGGGTGAGGTTAATTTCTTAGAAACTCTTTTTACGGCTACCAGTTTTTCGGATTTTATTAATAAAGCTGAGTATGTTCAGGAGGTTCACTCCTACGACAGAACCAAGCTGAATGAGTATGAAGATATTACGAAAAAGGTGGAGCAGTTAAAGAAGGGCCTTGAGGATGAATATACCCAGATGCAGACGATGCAGACGGATTTGGAGCAGGAGACGGCGTCTCTGAATGCCACGTTAGAAGAGAAGCAGGAGGAGATTGCACAACTCGATGCAAGTATACAGGCTGAGATTGCCGCAAGACAGGAAGCGGAGCGTAAGGCCCGCGAAGAGGCAGAGCGAAAAGCGCGTGAGGAAGCGGAGCGGCTGGCACAGGAAGAGGCTGCCAGAGCAAATGCCGCGGCTGCCGCACAGCAGACGGGTACGAGCGGAGGCAATTCCGGAGGCGGACAACCGGCAGGAAACGGTTCTGGCTCAGGAGGTTCAGGTGGCGGAGGAAGTTCCTATGTACCGCCTCAGGGCCGGGACGGATGGGCGGTTGTTGAGTATGCAAGGCAGTTTAAGGGGAATCCGTATGTACTGGGGGGCAACAGCCTGACAGACGGGATTGACTGTTCCGGATTCACCCAGCAGATTTATGCGGCGTTTGGAGTGTCGCTTCCCCGTGTGGACTCAGCTCAGGCGACATGCGGAGTAGAGATTCCGCTGTCAGAGGCACAGGCAGGAGATTTACTGTGTTATTGGGGACATGTGGGAATCTATAATGGCACAGGCGGTATTATTCACGCGTCGGCTCCGGGAGTTGGTATTACGGAATTTGCCAATTGCCAGTACAGGACGTTGAAATGTGTGAGAAGGGTTCTGTAAAACGGCAATATAGATATATTTTTAGATTTTAGCGATTATTGCTGAGGAATGAAGCAGAGGACAGTAACCCTTTGACAAAATGAAATTACGTAAATGCGGTAGAAATACTTGCATTTACGTTTTTTTTATGTTAAAATTTTACGGTCGCTAAAAAACACGTGCAGGGATTTTCATGAAGGTGCCGGAATAGTATCCGGTCTCATGGGGAGCGAACTGTGCGGAAGTAAAAACCAAATGGAGGAAAGAAACATGAGCGTTATTTCAATGAAGCAGCTATTAGAGGCAGGTGTTCATTTTGGACATCAGACAAGAAGATGGAACCCTAAGATGGCTCCCTATATCTACACAGAGAGAAATGGTATCTATATCATTGACTTACAGAAGTCTGTAGGCAAGGTTGACGAGGCATACCAGGCTGTGGCTGATATTGCGGCTGAGGGCGGTACAATTCTGTTTGTAGGGACAAAGAAGCAGGCGCAGGATGCGATTCGGACAGAGGCAGAGCGCTGTGGTATGTTTTATGTGAATGAAAGATGGCTCGGCGGTATGCTTACCAATTTCAAGACAATTAAGAGCAGAATTACCCGTCTGAAAGAGATTGAGAGAATGTCAGAGGACGGAACATTTGACGTGCTGCCGAAGAAGGAAGTTATCCAGCTTAAGAAGGAGTGGGAGAAGCTTGAGAAGAACCTTGGCGGTATCAAGGATATGAAGAAGCTTCCAGACGCTATCTTTATTGTAGATCCGAAGAAGGAGAGAATCTGTGTTCAGGAGGCTCATACTCTGGGAATTCCGCTTATCGGTATCGCGGATACAAACTGTGATCCGGAAGAGCTTGATTATGTAATTCCGGGAAATGACGACGCGATTCGTGCGGTGAAGTTAATCGTTTCAAAGATGGCGGATGCTGTGATTGAAGCAAATCAGGGCGAGACCGGATATGAAGAGGAGTATGTGGAGGAAGCTCCGGAAACAGATGCAGAGTAGGATACAGATAGAGAATCAGGAGGATAGGAAAGATGGCAATTACAGCTAGTATGGTGAAAGAGTTAAGAGAATTAACAGGCGCCGGTATGATGGACTGTAAGAAGGCTCTTAATGAGACGAATGGAAATATGGAAGAGGCAATCGAATTCTTAAGAAAGAATGGTGAAGCCAAGGCAGTTAAGAAGGCAGGACGTATTGCGGCAGAAGGTATTGTTATGGCTGAAGTTCGCGATGATAAGTCTGCGGCGATTGTAGAAGTTAACTCAGAGACGGACTTTGTTGCGAAGAATGCAGAGTTCCAGGGATTTGTTAAGGCAGTTGTAAATCAGGCGATTGCTACAGAGTCTAAGGATATGGATGCATTTATGGCAGAGGCATGGAATGAGGACGCTTCAAAGACTGTGAAGGATGCGCTTACTGAGAAGATTGCAGTAATTGGTGAGAATTTAAATATAAGAAGATTTGAGAAGCTTGAGTCTGACGGATGTATCGTGGCTTATATCCATGGCGGCGGACGTATCGGCGTTCTGGTAGAAGCAGCTACAGATGTAGTGAACGACGATGTAAAGACTTGCCTGAAGAATGTTGCAATGCAGGTAGCCGCTATGTCTCCGAAGTATGTGTCCCGCGATGAAGTATCTCAGGATTTCTTAGACAAAGAGAAAGAGATTCTTCTTGCACAGGCGAAGAATGATCCGAAGAATGCCAATAAACCGGAGAATATCATTGAGAAGATGATCGTGGGCCGTCTGAACAAAGAGATGAAGGAGATTTGTCTGTTGGATCAGGTGTACGTACAGGATGGAGATCTGACCGTTGCCAAGTATGTGGAGAAGGTAGCAAAAGAGACCGGCGCGAATCTGGCAGTGAAGAAATTTATTCGTTTTGAGACTGGAGAGGGTCTTGAGAAGAAGAATGAAGATTTTGCGGCAGAGGTTGCGGCACAGATGAATCAGTAGAAATTTGTCGAAATAAGGCGAATAGATATGAGAATGAGAACCCTTGTGGATGGTGTGGAAATGCCATTTGCAAGGGTTTTTAATGTTTTATGTTGAATTTTCATTTCTTGATACTATCACGATATACCGTTATAATTAATTGATGAATTTGTTAAAGGAAAAGCAGCTTTCTGTTTATCAGTGTGCGAAAGAAAGCCATGTACCAGATGGTGTATGCTTCCTGAAAGCGTTATAGCCGCTCCTCGAAACGCCTAAAACCCGCAGCCTGACATTCAGGCGGCGTTTCCCTTCTTCCTTTAATCGTTTTTCTTCGCTCTCGGCTGCCTGGAAGGTGGCCTGTGTTTATCAGGCAGCTAACCAATCTAACAACTAAATACCCGCCGCCCACCAGCGACACAACCAAGCAGGAAACTGGAAAAGTTATCCTGCTCTTTTTTGCCCGGAATCCGTGAGAAAGGAGGGCGCACACTTGCCATGCCCGCACTGTAAAATCACCATCATTAAGCGGAGAGCCACCGGGAGGAACTGGACGCTTACAATGCCGCCATCCGGTGTTTTAAAGCCAACCGGAAAGGCAACGCCTACTCCCGCAAAGATTTGGAAGCGGAACGGGAACAGCTTGCCGCAGCCCTGCCCGGACAGAGGAAGGAGCTGGGAGCTGTTCAGCTGACTCTCCCTTTTTGAAAGGAGAGATTTGCTGAGTGAGAAAAGAAGAGATAACCGTAATCGTATTTTGCGTGAGGGCGAGTATCAGCGCTCAGATGGTAGGTATCGGTTCCGTTATCTTGACGAGGACGGAAAAGAGAAAAATGTTTACAGTTGGCGTTTGGATAAGAAGTATATGTCAATGGTTGTGCTTCACTGGGAGAAGTATCTGGAGCATATCATTGAAAAGTACAACAAGATTTATCGTATCCAGATGTCAAAAGTAACCCTTCATGTATGCAGACATACCTTTTGCTCTAATATGGCAAAGTCGGGGATGAATCCGAAGACATTACAGTACATCATGGGTCATGCGGATATCAGCGTAACATTGAATATCTATACCCATGTGAATTTTGATGATGCGAAGGATGAACTGCAACGAGTAGTGAACTCTTAAAAAGCCCATTGGTAAATCCGCTTGCTTTACCAATGTATTTACCAATTTTGCAAGGACAAATATGAGAAAGTATGAACCGATGATTACGGTTTATTCTGACAGAATAAAGACTCTGTCACGTTAGTCGTAAAGATTCCGTTTAACTGGATTAATGTTATGGGTGAAAAACTGGGTAATAAACCGGGTGATAAAACAAATGAAGAAGTATAGAAAAGATTAAATGAAACACAGCGGAAAATCTTAGAGGCTATACGGAATAATCCGAATATTACAAAAAACAGATAAAAGATAAAATAGGAAAAGAATTAAAGTGTTTCTGTTTTTTGTGCAAATTGCACATATGGAAACGTTTTTATAATGTATAATTATACTGAATATACAAAATTAGGAGGGTAAAATCTTGACATATGGGAAAACAGAAGAGATAATTGATTCAGAACACATCAGGCAAAAAATGAGAAATGAAGGAGGAAGGATATGTTGAAAACCAGATGGGCAATTGTCGGCACCGGATATATCGCGCATGAATTTGCGTCCGGTATGCAGATAGTGAAAGATGCAGAGCTGACAGCAGTAGTATCCAGAAGTGAAGAGACGGGGAAAAGATTTGCGGCAGAATATGATTGCAGGAAGGTTTATACAGAGCTGCAGGCAATGTTGGATTCAGAAAACGTGGACGCGGTATATCTCGCAATTCCGAATGACTGTCACTATTCTTACATTATGACGGCGCTGGACGCAGGAGCAGCGGTGCTTTGCGAAAAGCCGATGGTGGATAACAGAAGGCAGCTTGACCGGGTGATTGCGAAAGCGAAAGAAAAGAATGTTTTCCTGATGGAAGGGATGTGGACCCGCTGTTTTCCGGCGATAATTCAAGCGAGAGACTGGATCGGGGAAGGAAAGATTGGAGAAGTTCTGGCGGTTCGTTCCGGATTCGACATTAAGCCGGATGTAAATGACTGGCAGCCATGGAAAGGAGGTATCCTCCATGGGGGCGGAGCCTTAAGAGACGTGGGGATTTATGCGCTGGCGATGGCATATATGGCGTTTCCAGAGAATCCGGAAGCGGTTTATTCAACGATGAAATCGAACGGAGAGGTAGACGAGAGCTTTCATATGATGATGACATATCCCGGAGGCAAAGCCGCATTCTTAAGCGGAGCCTTTAATCAGGTCAGCACGCCCTGGACAGAAATTACAGGAGAGAAGGGGAGGATTCAGATTGGCCCTCAGTTCTGGCATCCCACGACGGCAAGGCTGATTTTGAATAACGAAGAGAGGGAAGAATTTGTTCAGGAGTATCCGGCCAGCGGATTCCAGTATGAGATTCAGGCGGTTCAGGACTGTATCCGAAGCGGAAAAACGGAGTGCGCGCATTTTACACTGGAAGAAACGGCAAAGATTTCAGACATGATAGAAAAAGCAAGAAAGGAATGGGGGATTTTATACCAGTCTGATGAGGTGGAGGAAGTATGAAAGGTGAGATTAAACAGATTTGTATTTTAGTAGATGATGTAAAAGCTGCAATGGAGCATTACTGGCGGGAATTTGGCGTTGGGCCCTGGGACGTGCGTCACTTTACGCCGGAAACGGCAAAGGATTTGTATGTGCGGGGAGAGCCGGTTATGGAAGACTTTGATTTTATCTGCGCGGTTACCTGGGAGGGAAATATAGAATATGAACTCATTCAGCCGGTAAAAGGAAAGAATATCTATTGGGATTTTCTTGAAAAATACGGAAATGGGCTGCACCATTTTAAGATTGTGATTCCGGATGATGAAGAGCTGAAAGCCTATGTCCGGGAGCTGGAAGATAAAGGACTTACGGTAATGCAGACTGGCAGGATAGATGGCGACGTACATTATTATCTGGATAGTTATGACAAGCTTGGCCTGATAGTGGAGCTGGGAAATGGAGGGGTAATTGGCGAAGCGCTGGAAGTATATCCTTCAAAAGAAGCAGTAAGACCGGTAGCCCATAAACAGAATATTCGCCAGCTTGCCATTGTAGTGGACGACGCGGAAAAATATATGAAGAATTACGCCTATTATCTTGGGATTGACGGGTGGGACGTCCGTCATTTCACTCCGGCAAGGGTGAAAAGTCTGGAAGTAGGAGGGGAGGAAGTCAAAGAAGTTTTTGATTTCATCTGTGCGGTAAAATGGGTCGGCGATATGGAAATTGAGATTATCCAGCCGGTAAAAGGACCGAATATTTATTGGGAGTTTTTGGAGAAGAGAGGTCCCGGATTTCATCATATCAAAGATGTATTTCCGGATGAAGAGATACAGAAGGAGTGTGAGAGATTAAGACCTTATGGAGCAGAGATTATGCAGACAGGCTGGATTGACGGAGACAGTCATTACTATATGAGTACGGAAAAGCTGCTGCATATGATTGTGGAATTTGGAAACGGAGGTAAGATTAAGCCGCCGGATTACGTGTTTGTAAGTACAGAAGAAGCATAATTGGCGTAACTATACAGGACAAGCCGGGCGGAAGGAGGACTGCTGTATGAGATATTATTATGAAGAAGGAAGGGTAAAGACAGGAAATGTCTTTATGGATGAGGATGTGATTCGCAGCGCAAGAATTGAAAATATGAGGGAGATGCTGTTAGAGGCAGTTCCGCAGATTTCATCAGACCGGGCGGTGCTGATTACAGAGGCATATAAAAAATATAATAATGAAACGATTTATGTGAAACGTGTGAAGGCTTTTGCAGAGCTTTTGGAGAAACTTCCGATTACCATTCTGGACGGGGAATTAATTGTGGGGAGCGCCAGCGATAAACTTCGGTGCGCACATATTTTCCCGGAATTTGGTCTTGACTGGCTCATTGAGGAACTGGACGGCAATCCTATGCGCCCGGAAAACCGTCCGGGAGACAGATACGAGATAGCGCCGGAGGATGAAGAGGCGCTCCGCTCGATTACCGGCTACTGGTACAATAACAATCATGAATACCGCTGTAAGGCGGTACTGCCGGAGGAGACCCATATTATCCGGGAAATGGGCGTGACAGATTCCTACTGGCTGATGATTGGCGGGGAAGGGCATCTGACGGTGAATTTAAAACGGGTGGTAAGAGAAGGTCTTGAGCGGTATATCGCACGGGCGAAAGCGAGAATCGCGGGGCTTGACCTTGCTGATCCTTCCCAGACAGAGCAGAAGCCGTTTCTGGAATCGGTTGTCATCTCCTGTGAAGCGGTGATTCGATATGCCGCCAGATATGCGGCGTTGGCCCGGGAGTTAGCAGCGAAGGAAGAACGTGCGATTCGTAATGCGGAGCTTCTCTATCTTGCAGACGTCTGCGAGCGGGTTCCGGCGAAGCCGGCCCGGAATTTTCACGAGGCGCTGCAGTCAGTGTGGTTTGTGAATCTCTGTATTCAGATTGAGAATAATGGTCATTCCATCTCTATGGGCCGGCTGGATCAGAATCTGATCGGATTTTATGAAAATGATATTGCGGCCGGTGAACTGACTCCGGATGACGCGCTGGAGCTGCTAGAATGTCTGTACTTAAAACTGTTCCAGCTTCACAAAATTACAAGCTGGGGCAATACCAAGTCTTTCAGCGGATATCAGCTGTTCCAGAATATCACAATCGGCGGGCAGGATAAAAATGGAAAGGATGCGACCAATGAGCTGTCTTATCTGGTTCTTGGCGCACAGGCGGCTATTACGCTGCATACGCCGTCCATTTCTCTGCGGTATCATGACCGTTTACCGGAAAAAATAATGTATGCGGCCATGGATGTTGTGAGAATTGGGGGAGGACAGCCCGCGATTTACAGCGACGAGGTCTATATTCCGGCGTTGGTGAACCGGGGAATTGCCTGGGAAGACGCCGTAGAGTATTCGGTTGTAGGCTGTGTGGAAGCAATTGTGGAAGGGAAACAGACCGGCCGTCCCAACGGCGCAGGTTTTGTGAATCTCCAGAAGATTATGGAGCTGGCTCTGTACGGCGGGACAGATCCGAAAACCGGAATCTGTCTGCATCCGGGAAAGAGCGATTTGAACACCTTTGCTTCCTATGAGGAGCTCTATGAAGCCTTCAAAGAGCAGATTCGTTACTACTTCCGATATCAGGTTATTACTGATAATATCATAGATACCGTTACGGAAAAGGGAATTGCAGACCCCTTTGTTTCCTGTCTGGTGGATGACTGTATTGACAGAGGCAGGACGATGAAAGAGGGCGGGGCCATTTATGATTATTGCGGACCTTTATTCGTGGGAGCGGCGAATGTGGGAAATACCCTGGCGGCCCTGAAGAAGCTTGTCTTTGATGAAAGAGCACTTACCGGAAAACAGGTGATGCATGCCCTGAAGACAAACTTTGAAGATTTGGGCACAACGCCTTCCGGTCCGGAAATCCAAAAGATGCTTCTGGATGCGCCGAAATACGGCAATGACGATGATTATGTGGATGATATTATGGTAGATTATTTCCGGTTTATCTGCGAAGAAGTGGTACAGTATAAGACGACGAGAAGCGGCAGAGGTCCTGTCGGTTGTATCTGGCAGCCTTCTACAAGTTCTGTTTCGTCCAATGTGCCATGCGGGGAATGCGTGGGCGCGACACCTGACGGCAGGAAATCGGGAGAAGCTCTGGCGGATACTGCATCTCCGACCCATGGGACGGATACAAAGGGAATTACCGCATCCTTAAAGTCCATCGGCAAGCTGCCGACGATTCTGGTCTCCGGCGGACAGTTGGTGAACGTTAAGGTTATGCCGTCTATGCTGGAAGGAATGATGACCCGCAAGATGGTTCAGGTGCTGCGCACTTATCTTGGTAATTATAAGGGAATGCACGTGCAGATTAATTGTGTCTCGGCAGATACCTTAAAAGCAGCGCAGGAGCATCCGGCAGAATATAAGGATCTGATGGTGCGGGTCGCTGGTTACAGCGCGCTATTTACCCCATTGGATAAGGCTCTGCAGGATGATATTATTTCCAGAACGGAGCACAGCGCATAAGGCGTTGCGGGATGATATCATTGCCAGAACGGAGCACAGAGCATGAGGAATTGCGGGAGGATATCATGCCGGGACGTAAGGCACTGAGGGCTGATATCATTGCCGGAATGGAACACAATATGGAGGGGCAAGGGATGTTTAACTACAGATTTGATGAAATTGAGAAGCAGACAACGGGAATTATATTTAACATTGAGCATTTTCACGTTCATGACGGAGAGGGAATCCGCACTAACGTATTTTTAAAAGGCTGCAGCCTTCACTGCCCCTGGTGCTGCAATCCGGAATCCATCTGTCCCGCTCCTCAGATTGCGCAGTATCAGAAGCTGTGTACCGGATGTGGAAAATGCGCGGAGGCCTGCCCAGAGCGCTGCTGTATCCGAAAAGAAGATGGATATGTTATTACAGATTTCAGCAAATGTTCTGTCTGCGGGAAATGCGTGTCAGTCTGTCCGGCGGGAGCCAGAGAATTATTTGGAAAACGAATGAGTGTGTCTGAAGTGATTGCAGAGGTGGAAAAAGACAGTGCATATTTTTTAAATTCAGACGGAGGATTAACGCTGTCTGGCGGAGAAGCCTGTCTTCAGCCGGAGTTTGCAAGAGAACTCATTCGCGCTGCCCATCGCCGGTATATTCCGGCGGCATTGGAGACGGCCGGCGCGGTAGAATGGGAGCGATTATGGAAGGCCGCCGAAGAGGCAGACGAGATTTTGATGGATTTGAAAACAACGGTATCTATGCAATTTGAAAAAATAGGCCGTTTTTCCCTTGAAACAGTGACGACAAATCTGCGTATGCTTGCCGAAGCAGGAAAAAATATCACGCTAAGATGTCCGATTATTCCGGATTTCAACGACCATGAAGGGCATATTCAGAAAATAGCAGAGACGGCCGGGAATGTGGGAGTGAAAAAGATCGATCTGCTTCCTTTTCATCAGCTTGGGAGACATAAATACGCAGCGATTGGAAGAAATTACAGGATGGCAGATTATCCGGAAATAAAGGATACCGATGTGAAAAAGATGGCGGAGACTTTGAGAAAACAGGGATTTCAGGTGTCAATAGGAGGTTAGCAGGAGTATGCCGGAAGGTTTTGCGTATGGCGCGGAATAATAAATGTATCACATTTAAATATTGATGCTTTGAACTGGGAAATTCGCAGAGTATTTTACTCTGCGAAAATGAAAAATCATTGCATCTTAGGCTGATACAATGATTTTAAGTGTCTGTTTTCCATTGAATAACTCAGGTAAGGAATAAATCAGAAAGCATATTCATATTTTTCTGTTTTAGTTCCATAGAAGGATGAACGTAACGGTTTAAAGTAATATTTACATTGGCATGTCCTAATATTTCACTCAGGCATTTAATATCAAATCCGAGTTCAATGCATCGTGTAGCGAAGGTATGCCGAAGCGCATGAAAATTCGTATCTTTAATATTGCATTGATTAATGATGTATTTGAAGCGATTCTGCATAGTCCGGGGTTCGATGTATATATCAGGCAATCCAGTGAGAAAAAAAGTATCGGCCGGTTTTTCCAGACTTTTGATTAGCTGGAATATTTCTTCAGGAATAGGGATTTTTCGTATAGAACAATCGCTTTTGGGCGTTGAAATTTTTACATATGTTTCGTTTCCGTCCTTTTTGAAGGTCTGAATGCGTTGCATAGTCTGATGAATGTGCAGGGATTGTTCTCTGAATGAAATATCTTCCCATTTTAACGCGCAGAGTTCACCAAGACGTAATCCGGTATACAGACATAAGAGAATACCGAGATTAGAGAGTGTTAATTCGCTGCATAAGTAGTTGCTGAGAGTTGTTTGTTCAATGCGGCTTAGAATTCTCATAGGCTTTTGCTGTTTCTTGACGGATATTCCTTTTATATCAGCTACGGGAAGATTTTTTTCCAGCGCTGCATAACGGAAGATGCTTTTTAAAACAGACAGAATATCTGTAACAGTTTTCGGGGAAAGTCCTTTGGCCCTATACCCGCCGGAAACAAGCAGGCTGCAGCTAAAGGTACTGATATTGCTTCGCGTGATTTCTGTAATTTCCCGGGCGCTAAACTCCGGCAAAAGATGCAGATTAAGAATATTGGTATATTTTACTATACTGGATTCTTTTAATTGTGGTTTAATCGAATCAAGCCACTGGCCGGCAATCTTTCCAAATTCACAGTTTGACATATCATGTTCGAGAAGCAGAAAATCTTTTTTAGTTAACATAGGTAAAATCTCCTTTTTATTTTGACAATGATAGTTAGCTATGGGAGAAAATAAATTTACTTGCCTATATTTTGGTGAATTTGAACTAATATGTTCGAAATTAAAGACAAAGCATATGGCATATTGACAAATCAAGTAGCTTTGGTATATACTGAAAAGGTAGGAAAATTAAAGAAAAATCGTAGAGTAAAATACTCTGCGAAAAAAGTGTATCGCTATATAGTACAAGATAGACTATTGAACATAATTTGTCAATTAATATGTTATGCAAGGATATCAATACTCTGTTTGCACTAAATCCTGAACAGAGTGTAGATATATATTTCTTTCATCTTATATTAAAAGGTGAAAAAGGGATATGGAGTGTCCCCTAATACTCCAAAATATTATACGAGGAGGATGTAAAATGAAAAAAAGGATTTTGAGTGCAGTACTGGGTGCAGCCATGGTAGCGTCACTTTTAATGGGATGCGGAAGCGGCGAATCCTCTGAACCTGCAGACGATGCACAGGCAACAGAAGACGAGGCTGGCGACGATGCCGGCGCTTCAGGAGAGAAGACAGCGAAGGATTATAAAATCGCAGTTGTTCCGAAGATGACAAACCTTGCGTGGTTTGAACGTATGGAAGACGGTGTAAATGATTACAACGACGCCAACGGTACAGAAGTATTCTATGGCGGTTCACCGGAAGGCGACGGACAGGCAGCATACGTAGAGACTCTTATTTCTCAGGGATATGATGCGATTTGTGTAGTTCCGTTTGATGTTGAGGCTCTTGATCCGGTTCTGAAGAAAGCGAAAGATGAGGGAATTACGATTATCTGTCATGAGGCTTCTACGGTAGAGAACATGGATTATGACATTGAGGCTTTCGATACAACAGAGTACGGCGCTCACTTAATGGAGAAGATTGCAGAACTGACAGACGGCAAGGGTGAATATATCCAGACAGTCGGCGCTCTGACATCTATCTCACACGTTGAGGAAGCTGACGGCGGCAAGGCATATGCAGATGAGAACTGTCCAGAGCTTAAGATGTATGGCGATAAGATTATCTCTGACGATAACGAAGATACGGCATACAACAAGGTAAAAGAGGCACTGACAGCTAATCCTGATATCGTTGCTATTCAGTGCGCAGCTATGAGCGAGACACCAGGCGCGGCACGTGCGGTTGCAGAGCTTGGCCTGAAAGGAAAAGTACATATCGCTGGTACATCTTTAGTATCTGTATGCGGCAAGTATGTTGAGGACGGAACTGTTGAGCTTATGAGCTTCTGGGATCCTGCGCTTGCCGGACAGGCTATGATTGAGCTGGCAGTAGCTACCCTGAACGGAACAGCAGATGAGAATCTTTCTATTGATGTTCCTGGTTACGAGACGCTGACACTGGAAGGCAATGTATATACAGGAAGCGCCTGGATTGATGTTGACGCTGACAATGTAGACGATCCGGCTTACGACTTCTAATGAATTGAGAAAGATTTTTAAATGAGCCTTAAGCCTCATGGAGATTTGTCTAAAGGCACTTCTCTATGGGGCTTTATTAAAAAGAAATGAGGGATTCGACATGGCAGAAGTATTTCTG
>CATJPU010000126.1 GCA_949742505.1 uncultured Lachnospiraceae bacterium
GTAATCGGCGTCCAATGGCATCCTGAATGCATGTACGATACCTCCGCTGACATGAGGAAACTTTTTTCCCGTTTCCTGCACACTGCAACTTTAATGCACGAACCCCTATGAATAATTTCCGCCTGTGCCGCCCATGACAGACAGCACAGGTGGAAATTTTTTGGAAAAATATGCCTGACTCCCACACTTTCTTGTACACATAGATTTTCAAAAAATCAGACATAATAGTACTGTATTGCAAAATGCAGTATTACTCACAGCGGCCTTGCCCGCCAAAAATTCCACTTTTATGAAAGGAGGATTTCTCATGTCAGAAATATCAGTATTGGATCTTCAGAATCTTCGTCATTTGATTGGAGGTTATGATAACAGCCACTGCAAAATGACCGAATATGCAAGCCAGTGTAAAGATCCGGAAATCAAGAAATTATTTACCGATGCAGCCAACTCTGCAATGAAAAACAAACAGGATTTGATGAAGTTCTTATAAGAACAAGGAGGTAACAACATGTTAAGTGAAAAAACCATGGTCGTGGACGCACTGAACGGTGTAAACGGCGAACTCTCTCGTTTTGGGGAAATGATTCCACAGACTGAAAACAAAGAATTGAAGCAGTGCTTAAAACAGATTCGCAATGAATGCGAAATGTCACAGGAAAAGTTATATCAGACAGCACGTGAAAAGAGCTATTATGTACCGGCTGAAATGGCTTCCCGCAAAGAAATCGACCACGTGAAGTCCGTAATTACCCAGTTGTCATTAAAGTAGCTCACACATCCTCATAAACTTACAGTTTTCACACAGCCCTGCCGCTTCTATCGCGGCAGGGCTGTGTATGTACAAGACATTTATCCGCAAGAATGAATAAGTCATTCTATTAAAATTCATATTTCTTGTTGAGATTCACGAAATTCCTGGTTTTATATTTTTATTTTGCAAGAAATGATTGACGATTTTTCAATTTGTGGTAGAATAATACAAGTTGAGTATATTAAGTATTGGAGGATGCATTAAAGTGGCAGCGTATAAGGATCTATCAAAAAAAGAATTATTAACGTTGAAAACAAATTTGGAAAAAGAATTTAAAAAAGTAAGGTCAAAAGGCATTAAGCTTGACATGTCCAGAGGCAAACCGTCAACCGAGCAGCTCAACCTGTCCATGGAGATGATGGATGTCCTTACCAGCAAATCCGACCTGGTATGCGAAGAGGGCGTAGACTGCCGCAACTATGGCGTTCTGGACGGAATCAAGGAAGCCAAGCAGCTTCTTGCCGATATGATAGAAGTTCCAAAGGACAATATTGTTATTTTCGGAAATTCAAGTTTAAACATTATGTACGATACCATTGCCCGCTCCATGACCCATGGCGTTATGGGCAGTACCCCCTGGTGCAAGCTGGATAAAGTCAAATTCCTGTGCCCTGTCCCAGGTTATGACAGACATTTTGCAATCACTGAATACTTTGGCATAGAAATGATTAACGTACCTATGACTCCTACCGGTCCGGATATGGATCTTGTCGAACAGCTTGTAAGCTCCGACCCGGCTGTCAAGGGAATCTGGTGCGTACCTAAATATTCCAATCCGCAGGGAATTACGTATTCCGATGAAACCGTACACCGTTTTGCCAAATTAAAACCGGCTGCTGAAGATTTCCGTATTTACTGGGATAACGCATACGGCATTCATCATTTGTATGAAGATAAACATGATTACCTAATTGAGATTTTCATGGAGTGTAAGAAGGAAGGCCATCCGGACATGGTATACAAATTCGCCTCCACCTCCAAGATTAGCTTCCCAGGTTCCGGTATTGGAGCGATTGCCGCATCCGACGCTAATCTGGCGGATATCCGAAAACAGATGAAAATCCAGACCATCGGACACGATAAGCTTAATCAGCTCCGTCATGCAAGATATTTTGGAGATATCCATGGCATGGTAAAGCATATGAGACGGCATGCGGATATTCTCCGTCCGAAATTCGACACCGTTTTACAGACTCTAGACGCAGAACTGGGCGGGTTGGAAATCGGCTCCTGGTTAGCACCCCGGGGGGGCTATTTCATTTCCTTCGACGCTATGGAAGGCTGCGCCAGGGCAATCGTAGCCAAGGCCAAAGAAGCCGGGCTTGTAATGACAGACGCCGGCGCAACATTCCCTTACGGAAAGGATCCGAAAGATTCCAATATCCGTATCGCTCCTTCCTATCCGACGCTGGAAGAGCTGAAGGAGGCTACGAAGATTTTTGTACTTAGCGTCAAACTGGTAAGTATTGATAAGCTGTTGGAGCAGATGTAACAAACTTTATCTACTACGGCTGGATGACTGCATATCCTATGAAATGAATATTTTCTTTTTAAATATCTTTTTAGAAGGAGTTCTAAGTCACATGAAAAGAAGCTGCCAAGGCAGCTTCTTTCTGCTATAAGTCACACAGATTTCCTCTATCAGCATTCCCTAATACCGTTCTCTTTCAAATACCGTTTTATACTTTTTATTTCTGCACGATATTGATAATCCTTCCCGGCACATAGATCTCTTTTACAATCGTCCCAGTCAGCTTATCGGCAACTGCCGCCTTGCCTGCTGCCAGCGCGTCATTCTTCGATGCGTCCGCCGCAGTCTTAATAACAGCTTTGGTTTTCCCGTTAATCTGTACGGCAATCTCAATCTCATCGTCCTTCATGGCCTCTTCGTCGTAAGCCGGCCATCCTGCCCGGAATACCGAATCACTGCCGCCAAGCTGCTCCCAGATCTCCTCCGCGATATGCGGAGCAAAGGGAGCCAGAAGCACAGCCAGGTTTTTCAGGGTTTCGATATCCATGCCGCCTGCCTTTTTCGCAAGCTCCGTCAGCTTATTGGTATTCTCCATAAATCCAGAAATCACCGTATTCAGACTGAAATTTTCCAGACGGGTAGTCACATCATAAATCAGCTTGTTGCGGACTTTTATCATCTCTTTCGTCGCCGGAATATTCTGATCCTTGCTGTCCATCACCAGGTTCCATACCTTCTTCAGGAATCTGGATACCCCGTCGATTCCTCTGTCGTCCCACTCTGCGTCTAACTCCGGCGGTCCCACAAACAGCTCATACATTCGTAAAGAATCGCAGCCGTAATCCCGGACCAGATCATCCGGCGATACCACATTGCCTTTGGACTTGCTCATCTTAATTCCGTTCTTTCCGGTAATCATACCCTGATTGAACAGCTTATGGAAGGGCTCGTCAAAATCAATCACGCCGATATCGCAGAGGAACTTGGTATAAAACCGGGAATACAGAAGATGCAGCACCGCATGCTCCACGCCGCCGATATACATATCCACCGGAAGCATCTCATCCGCCTTCTCTCTGGAAACCAGCTCTTTGCTGTTGTGGTTATCCACATACCGCAGGAAATACCAGGAAGATCCCGCCCACTGAGGCATGGTATTGGTCTCCCTCTTTGCAGGCTTGCCGCAATTCGGACAAGTGGTATTGACCCATTCCTCGATTCCGGCTAACGGAGATTCTCCGGTTCCCGTCGGCTCATAAGAATCCACATCCGGAAGGGTAAGCGGAAGCTCTTCTTCCGGCACCGGCACGCATCCGCAATCCGGACAATGCACAATCGGAATTGGCTCGCCCCAGTATCGCTGGCGGGAGAACACCCAGTCGCGAAGTTTATAATTCACCGTCGCACGTCCGATGCCCCGCTTTTCAATCATATGGGGGGCCTCTTTTTTCAGAACCGCCGACTCCATACCGTTCCACTCGCCGGAATTGATCATCGTTCCCGCCGCCTCGGTATAAGCTTCGGTCATATTCTCGATTTCTTTGCCGTCTTTCGCAATTACCTGTATAATTGGAATCCCGAATTTCGTTGCAAATTCAAAGTCTCTGTCGTCATGAGCCGGCACGCACATGATCGCTCCCGTACCATAGTCGGCAAGTACATAATCCGACAGCCAAATTGGAGTCTTCTCTCCATTTAACGGATTTATGGCATAAGTTCCGGTAAATACGCCGGTCTTCTCCTTATCCTGCATACGGTCTACATTGGACTTCATGGAAGAATCATAAATATACTTCTCCACCGCCTCTTTTCTCTCTGCCGTCGCCAGCTTCGCCGCCAGTTTATGCTCCGGAGCCAGAACCATAAAGGTAGCCCCGTACAGCGTATCCGGCCTGGTCGTATAAACGGTTATCTTTTCATCCATTCCGTCTATGGGAAAGTCAACCTCAGCGCCGTAAGACTTCCCGATCCAGTCCGTCTGCATCTTTTTCACCTTTTCCGGCCAGTCCAGCTTATCTAAGTCATTTAACAGACGCTCCGCGTACGCGGTAATCTTTAACATCCACTGGCGAAGATTCTTCTTGGTAACCTCTGTGCCGCAGCGTTCGCATTTGCCATTGACTACTTCTTCATTAGCAAGACCGGTCTTACAGGACGGACACCAGTTAATGGGAAATTCCTTCTCGTATGCAAGCCCTTCCTTAAACATCTTTACAAAAATCCACTGGGTCCACTTATAGAATTCCGGATCTGTAGTATTCACTTCCATATCCCAGTCGTAAAGAGCCGCGATTTCATTAATCTGCTTCTTAATATTCGCCACATTCTGAGCTGTAGACTTCGCCGGATGCACGCCCATCTTAATCGCGTAATTTTCCGCCGGAAGGCCGAACGCATCCCATCCCATCGGATGTACCAGATAATATCCCTGCAGCAGTTTATATCTGCTCCATACATCCGAAATCACATATCCTCTCCAGTGTCCCACGTGAAGTCCGTTTCCTGACGGATACGGGAACATATCCAGACAGTAATATTTCTGCTTCTTATTGCCATCCTTGTCTGTCTTCGGATTCACCGGATTCTTCGCCCAGTTCTCCCTCCATTTTTTCTCGATTGCCTTATGGTTATAAACAATCTTCTGTGCCATAAATCTTCCTTCCTTTCTATATATGATTGGCCTGTCCCTAAACTATGAAACTATATCGAACCTTCCCCCAGAAAGCAACAGCGTCTATTCCTTCTGAAACTCATTCGTACAGTTCCAAACCTCTACAGAATGAAAAAACCTCTCATCCCGCAAGAGACGAAAAGGTTTAAATTCCGTGGTACCACTCTTATTCATGCGGCCCTGCCATATCACTGCACAATTCATACAATGCCCAGGCCGTATGCACTCATTGCTTCTGTAACGGGAAGTCCCGCTGCCGACTCACCGAACATGCCTCAAATTATCAGGCTGTGATAAGCTCACCGGCAGAACTCCGAGGCGAGTTGGGAGATTACGCTGCTGCCTTGCACCGCCCGGCAGCTCTCTGCAAACGATATGCTCTTACTACTCCTCTTCTTCGTTTTTCCTTATTTCTTACATACGCATTATTATAAGTAGAAACAGGTCAGAAGTCAAGCAGTTTCTCTCACCCATAATCAAAAGCAAAATGAATAATCTGCTAATTAATTCTTTTTTTAGTTGTCCCGTCTGTCCCTTTCGTGTATAATAGATTTATAGAATTTGAGCGACAAAGGCTACTCAAAAAATATCTACATAAAAGGAGTTGTTTCCAATGGTAAATTTATTAACAGGCCCAAAAGGCAGCGGAAAGACACAGAAGATGATGGATCTTGCCAACGA
>CATJPU010000127.1 GCA_949742505.1 uncultured Lachnospiraceae bacterium
ATGTTGTCCCTCGGCAATCACTGTCAAATTTGTAGCCTATACCGCGTATGCTCTTAATATAAACCGGCGCCGCATCAGAAATCCTCAATTTCTTCCGCAGGTTGCTGGCATTGTTGATAATGACCTTCCGGGAATAAAAAGAATCTTCCTCATTCCAGACCAGATTCATAATCATTTCAAACGTGGATACCTGGCCCGGATTGCGGATCAGCAGGGCGAGAAGGTCAAACTTCTTTAATCCGCTGTTACAGTTTCCCTGCTCATTTACATACTTTTCCAGCTCCTGTTTTTGCTTTAGATCAAGAAATGTAAACAGCTTTTCTCCAATCTGCCTGCCAGATTCCGATACATCAAATACAGCTAATGTCCCAATGACACCACCTCCTTACTTATAGACTTTTAATCCCTTATTACAAAATGCCAATATCGCTTTATGTTTGATGATCCGTTATTGAACCGCCGACTTTCTCTTTTAATTTTCTAAAGGATGTATCACTGATGGCATGTTCAATTCGACACGCATCCTGTTCAGCAGTTGCTTTATCCACACCAGCAGCAATAAGCTGTTCTGTGAAAAATCGGTGGCGCTCATCTATTTTTTCGGCAATCTCTCGACCTCTCTGTCAGATGAAGAAATCCGTCTTTATCCATTACAAGAAATCCTCCATTCCGCAGAACACCCACCGCATGGCTGATACTCGGCTTGCTGAATCCCATGGGCCGGGCAAGGTCAATAGATCGCACCGCACTTTTCCCTTTTGTTTTTGCGGTATCAAGACAGCCTCAAGATAATCCTCACCTGACGCATGGATTTTCTTCATAAGATGTCCCCCATTATGCAATGCTCCAGCCTTCAGCCTGTTCACGAATGTTAATAAACCTCTTGTAAACTCCTTCCTGCTGAATAAGCTGTCCATGCGTTCCGCTTTGCACGATCTGTCCGTTATCTACAACCAATATCTGATCGGCGTGTTCAATCGTTGCCAGACGGTGGGCGATAACGATAACGGTTTTCCCTATAGTCAACTCACTAATCGCCTGCTGAATCAAATGCTCATTTTCAGGGTCGATACTGGCTGTCGCCTCGTCGAGAATAACGATACTGGCGTTCTTCAGGATAGCACGTGCGATGGAAATACGTTGCTTTTCACCGCCTGACAGTGTAGATCCGCCCTCACCAACCATCGTCTGATAACCGTCAGAGAGAGCCTTGATGAAGTCGTGGCACCGCGCCTTTTTCGCAGCCTCTATGATTTCCTCCTCTGTCGCACCCGGATTACCGAAACGAATATTGTTCTCCATTGTATCATGGAACAAATAAACCTTTTGAAAGACCATTGAGATATTGCGAAGTAAATTATCGCAGGTCATATCCCGTACATTCTCACCGCCTACTGTGATTTCTCCGCTGTTCACGTCATAGAAACGGGCAATCAGGCTGCAGATTGTGGTTTTGCCACTTCCAGACGGTCCTACAATGGCCGTAGTGCTGCCCTGTGGGATCGTAAAACTGACATTATGCAGAACCGGCGTCTTATCGTAGGAGAAAGTCACATTGCGGAACGTAATGTCCGTGTCCTGCAAAGGAATATCCTTCCCATCCTTGTCTATGATGTCGGCATATTCAATGCCTTCCAATTTATCCAGGGCAGCGTCAATAACCTCCAGTACATGAGCGGCATTATTCATAGCTTCCACGCTGCCAAAAATCATAAAGGAGAACATATCCAGCATAAGCATAGTAGGAAGCCCCATACTGCCGTTATAGGTCAACAGAGCGGCCACAGCTACAATGGCGATAGAAGCAGTTTTTAGCGAAAACAGGTGCAGACAGTTGAAGGGCATATATTCTACTTCGATTTTGATGTTAATTTTCTTGCTGTCGCGATATGCCTTGCGGATGCCGGCAATAGACACACCTTCCTGCTTAAAGGCTTTCACAACCTGCATTCCCCGTAGATACTCGATAGAGCTTTCTACCATATCATCCTGCGCTTTTTGATGGACGAGTGCGTTTTGGCGGCTGCGCGCCTCCAATAAATGCAAAAACATGGCAGACAGAAGGACACCAGCCAGGGCGATTCCCCCGGCAAGAGGGCTGTAAAACACAAGAAACAAAATCAGGACCATGACGGTGATATAACCGTTTACAACCGTGTTGACCATATTCATAGCGAACATCTCCAAAAAGGAGAGATCCGTTGTCGCAGCCGCGGACAGCTCACCTATATTATTCTTACTGAAAAACCCCAATGACACCCGTTTCAAAATATCACCCAGCCGTATCCTGACGTCAGCAGTTGCCTCATAGCCGACGCTCTCCTGTGTGACGGCACGAAGATAGGCGAAAAGGTATCGGCCTATTACAGCCAGGATCATAGCTCCCAGCACAAGCAGCGTTTTTCCTTTTGTCAGAGCGGCAATGGATTGTTGGATTTTTTCCTCGTTCTCCTGATCGGTGAATGCGGTGGCCTCGTCCAAAATAACGATAGGGGCGTTTTTCAAGATCATACGTGCAATGGAAATACGCTGTTTCTCGCCGCCGGACAGGCGGTTTCCCGCATCCCCGGCCATTGTGTCATAGCCGCTGTCTAATTTCTGTATAAATTCATCACAGCAGGCGGCCTTTGCGGCCGCATAGACTTCTTCATCCGTAGCGTCAGGGTTTCCCAGCCGGATATTTTCTTTGATGGAGCAGTTGAACAGGAAATTATCCTGTGTGACAAAACTGATAATATCGGCAAGCTGTGACAGCGGTATATTTCGAATATCCACTTCGCCAATGGTAATTTTCCCGTCACATACATCCCAGAAACGGGTAATCAGTCGGGCTATGGTAGACTTGCCGCCGCCAGACGGACCGACAAGCGCGGTAAACTTTCCTTCTGGGATTTTCAAATCAATATGGGAAAGAGCCTGCCTGCCACCCTCTTTGTCATATGAGAAAGAAACATCCTGAAGCTCAATATCTTTAGAATGTACCTGCACCGGGACACCAGTATCGGGCAATTCTTCCACATGGAGCAGCTTATCTACATCGTGGACAGCGTATTCAACGGCCTTTGCTTCGTTGACATAGGTGGTAAAATTCATCAGTGGCCCCACAATACCGAGCGACAGAATCAGGCACATCACCAAATCCTGCGGAGCAAGACCTCCATTCAAATACAGGTACATGCCAATCGGCAGGGTTCCTAAAAAGGTGGAAGGGAGAACCGCTGAAATAAAATTCATTAACTTCCAGGTGCTTTGATACCATTTCAGCGTATAGTCCTTGAATGACTGGACCGCTTTTGCAAATTTCTCATAGGAACTGGATGATTGATTGAAGGCCTTTATTACCTCAATCCCTTCAACATACTCCACGATAACACCGTTGACGTAGTTGTTCGATTCCATATAGTCAGCATACTGCTTGTTAAAATTCTTCATCATGATTGCAAAAGCAATAAATACAAGCGGAACTGTCACCAGCATTGCCAATGCCATCCTCCAATCAATACAAACCAGATAAATAAATACGGCTATCGGAAGCAACAGGTTGGAAATACATTCGGGAATCATGTGGGCTAATGGAAACTCGATGGTTTCTACACGGTCTACAAGCACATTTTTCAGTTTACCGACAGATTCCCCAAGCACCGTGCCAAGGGGCGCCGACATCAGCCGTTTCGCAAGGCTTAAGCGAATGTTTTCCAAAATGGTATATGCGGAAATATGGGACAGGCTGGTTGAAATTCCATACATCAGGAATCGCACTGCATACGCCCCAAGACCGATCAGACACCATTTCCAAACCTCTGACATCACAGGAGAGCCACAAATAAAGAGTGAGATGATCTGATAAACACTCCAATAAGGTATCATGCCCGCAATCACACTGACGATTGCACATAGCACTGATAATATGATTTTAGCTTTACACTGCGAGGCAAAGGAGAATACAATAGAAATCCAGCTTTTCTGCTTCATTTTAGTTCCTCCTTAACAAAAAAATAGAGAGCATCTTTTCCTCAATACCCTCTAATTATCACCGTTTTATTTATTTGCCGCCACTCTATAAAGTTTGGTTTTACCCCATTTAGATTTTTATTTTTCGGTATTCTAAAGGCGTTTTCCTTTTTACGCTCTTGAATGCTTCTGAAAATTTGCTGATATTTGTATAGCCTACTTTTCCAGCGATTTCTGTGACCGGTGCATCTGTCTGCGTAAGCATGGATGCGGCTAAATCCATTCGATAGTTCCGCATATAAGTATAGATGGCCGTTCCATAAACGCCCTTAAAGCATTGTTTCAAAGCAGAAACGGAAATATCATATTTTTCGGATAATTCTTCCATCGTAAAATGGCGTTCTGGATTTCCTGTCATAAAGGCCATAATCGCTTTGATTTTTTCCACCTGCGTTTTGTAAAAATAAGGCCGTTCTTCCCCCAGGATAGAAGGATCCACCGTTTTCAATGTAACAAGAAGTTCCAGAACTTTTACTCTCAGGTATTCCGGCCTTATGGAATCCGGAACATGATAGAGTTCAGAGATTACATGATCGGGAACGGAATCCCCGTGCATAATAAAGGGGCGGTTTTGCAAATCAAACAACCGCTCCAATTTTTCCATGTCAATCGAAAAAACCGAAAACAACTCTTTCATACCAGTGTGTCATTTTTCATTTTGTAAACAGAGCAGGAATCGTCACGGCAGACCAGCTTCATATTTTGCTGCATAAAAAATTGGTCATTTTCATTCATTGCTCTCACCTCGATCCATAAAAAATCCCTTTAGCTTCTGTATTCCTTCGGAATCCAGTGCATATTGCTCCAGAATTTCCCCCTGCTCCAAATGCAGTACATAAGTACAGCAGCTAACAATCAACTCATAATCATGGGTAATAATGAGAGAGGTTTTCCCCATTTCCTGTATCGCAGTCAATTCTCCCGCGACTTCCTTCATATGCCCTAAATCCAGGCCGCTTGTAGGCTCGTCAAACACCAAAATCTTAAAATGATTCCGGTCAGGGAAACCATTCCGAACTTCTTAACTTTTGTCAAGTACAGCATAAACGGAATCCCACACAGAATCGGACACACAAATCCCAACAGGGGAATAAAAATCGGGATATACCCTAACATCATTCCGGCAAAGAAAACCACGAAGTAGATCGCGGTAAAAATACCGATACTGATAAGATCCTTCGCTTGCAGTGTATTGCTTTTTGCGCTCATTTTTGAATCCTCCACCATTGTTAGTTTACACTAACTCATGCCGTTTAAAAATAGCGACATGAATATTCGCATGGTCAAATAATAGCATACTCCGAATGGGTGCGCTACTCTGGATAGTTCAAAAATACTCCAAATGGTTTTTGATTGTATTATACCGAATTCGGGACAATACTGGTAAGCAATGCAATCTTACGGAAGATTGCATTGCTTGCCAGTATTGTCCCGAATTCGGTATAACCAATACAATCCAAAAACCATTTGGAGTATTTTTGA
>CATJPU010000128.1 GCA_949742505.1 uncultured Lachnospiraceae bacterium
AGCCTGAGTTCTGTATTGAAGAGGGCAAAAGCAGAGGGAGTTTATGTGGTTGTAGTGGATACGAATGTATACGACGAAGAGTTGGCGGATTGTACAATTCCAATCAGAAATATTCGAGTATTCAGAAGGGGTATCCGTACTGAAGGAGGTCACTAATTCAAAGCAGATGCTGGAAAAATTAAGAGAACATGTGGACGATACGGATATTCTGAATCAGGAAACGCTGAGCAGTGCGGTGGAGCATGCGGCAGTGGCTCCGGGATTTCGGAATTATGATGATGCGGCAGCTGAAGTAGACAGAGCGGTAAGAGAAATTATAGACGGAAATTCCAACATCGGTACAGAGCTTACGATTTGGAACCGGGTCATTAACGGCAAATTAAAGAATAACGGATGGTAGTTACATTTTTCTTAGGAATTTGTGACAAATGTAACGAAGAATTCATGACACTTGTGAGATGTACAGGTGTCTTTTTTTTTTGTATAGTTTATACAAGAAAACAAGGAAAGGAATGAGGTGTGGTAATGAAGTACATAATTTTGGTCAGCCATGGAACATTGGCGCCAGGACTGCACAGCGCATTATCTATGATTGCAGGAGAGAACCGTAAGGATATTATCTCTACCAGTCTTGAGAATGGAATGGGCGCAGATGTTTACATGGAGAATGTGAGAAAATGCATTTCTGGTATTACAAAAGAGGATGAAATTCTTCTCCTTGGAGACCTGATTGGAGGCTCTCCGTTAACCAATGCATCGAATGTGATTGCAGAGGCGGGGCTTTTGCCGAATACGGTGATTATCGGCGGCATGAATCTTCCTCTGGCATTAAATGCAGCGCTGATGAAAGACGCGCTGGGTATGGAGGAGATGGCAGCGGCGCTGCTGCCGGAAGCGAAGGACGGAATGGTGGAATTTAAAGTAGAAGTAAGAGAATCAGAAGATGAGATTTAATCAAAGGAGGAAAATAGTATGTCAGTTTCATTTATTCGTGTAGACGACCGTATGATTCATGGTCAGACTTGTACCAGATGGGCGTTAGAGTATCCCTGTGACGGATTGATTGCAGTGAATGACGTAGCGGCAAAAACCCAGTGCTGAAGTCAGCATATAAAAGCGCAAGTGGAAAAAAGACATTTGTGTGGGGAGTAGAGGAATTTATTTCCAAGAGCGAAAAAGTCTTAAACAGTAAGGATCAGTACTTCCTGATTACCAAGAATCCGCTGGATATGGAGAAGATTCTGGTAGAGCATGGCTTTAAGCCGGGAATCGACACTGTTATTATCGGGCCATGCAACGACAGGCCGGGAACAACGAAGTTGGGAAATAACCAGTCGATTACGCAGGAGGAAGCACAGGCGCTGGAAAATATTATGAAAGCAGGATATAATGTAGAATTTGCGCTGTTGAAGGACGAGGCTATCGGAAACTGGACAAAATTCAGGGGCCAGTTCGGATTTCATTAAATGAGGAGGGAATGAGATGCAGATAAGTTGGATACAAGCAATAATACTGGGGCTGTTTGCCTGCCTGTCAAGTATGCCTGGTATGGGCGGTTCATCAATTGGTAACTATACCTTAGGACGTCCGCTAATCGGCGGTCTGGTATGTGGAATAATTCTGGGGGATATTCCGACAGGTATTATGGTAGGATGTGCGATGCAGGTGGTATACATCGCTCTTGTTACACCAGGAGGAACTGTATCTGCTGACGTGAGGGCAGTCAGCTATATCGGTATCCCGCTGGCAATGGTTGCGCTTAGCAGCTACGGATTAAGCGCAGACTCTTCGGAAGGCGCGGCTCTTGCAACTTCCTTCGGAACGATGGTTGGTACATTAGGAACTGTTCTTTTCTACGGAACGGCAACCGTTAACCTGTTATGGCAGCACATGGGCTGGAAAGCGGTAGAAAAGAGACAGTATAAGAAATTATATATGATAGATATGGGACTTCCATGGATTTCACATCTGCTTTGTTCCTTCATCCCTACGATGATTATGTGTAAAATGGGAGCAAGCGTAGTAGAGCTGATCAAGACAACCCTGCCAATGGACGGGCTTGCAATGAAGACGCTTTTTACAGTGGGTGCATTACTTCCTTGTGTCGGAATTGCTATTTTGTTAAAGCAGATTGTAAAAAATGGAACGGACTTTATTCCATTCCTGTTTGGTTTTACTCTTGCCGCTTCTATGGGCATTAATCTGGTATCAGCAACAGTTGTTGCAGGAATGTTTGCTATTTTGATTTACAGACTGAAGATGTTATCTGCAAATAGGACAGTGGCAGCAGATGGTTACGAAGAGGAAGAGGAGGATATTTAATATGGAAAAGAAGTTATCAAAGAAAGCGTTATCAAAATCCTTTCATAATTGGTATTACGGGCATTTGACCTGTTTCTCCCAAGAGCATATGCAGACCTTTGGATATCTCTGTTCTATGCTTCCGTTGGTAGAAGAATTGTATGATAACGAGGAAGATAAAGCGGCAGCTATGAATACATATACGGCATTTTTTAACACTGAGCCTCAGCTTGGAACTGTAGTAGTAGGGATTACAGCTGGTCTGGAGGAAGCCCGCGCAAATGGTGCGGAAGATGTTGATGAAGAGACGATCAACGGACTTCGTGCAGGTCTTATGGGACCAATTGCAGGTATTGGCGATTCGCTGGTAGTAGGGACAGTGATACCGATTCTTCTTGGCATTGCAATGGGAATGTCAACAGGAGGTTCGCCTCTTGGAGCGATATTCTACATCATCGTATGGACCCTTTTTGCATACTTTGGAATGAGATTTATGTATTTCAAAGGCTATGCGCTGGGCGGAAAGGCTGTAGATTTTCTGATTGGAACACAGGGAGAAGCGTTAAGAGAAGCAATTTCCACATTGGGCGGCATTGTAATCGGTGCAGTATCGGCAACTTGGGTAAGTGTAACCACATCGCTGCAGCTGCTTAATGATGCAGGAGAGCCTTACTTAGTTTTGCAGGATAAGCTGGATTCTGTATTTCCAGGACTGCTTACAGCGGTATTTATCATTATCTGCTGGTTTTTGATGGCAAAGAAGAAAATGACTCCAATCAAGGTAATGCTTGTTCTGGTCATAGTTGCATTTCTCGGAGTTTTGGCTGGATTCTTTAATCCGGGTCTGGCATATTAAGAATTATACGAGGAGGTAATGTCATGAATGCAGGGAAAAAAGCGTTTTTAGTACAGGAAGCGGAAATGCAGAAAAGGGCCCTTAGGAGGATTTCTTTCTGGAAAAGTATTGCAATTGCTGTTTCGACGCTTGGGATTGCAATGTTCTATGCAGGAACCGCAGGAGTGGAAAAGAATCTTTTTCTCTGTATTCCCGGCGTTATAGTTATGGCTGTGGGGGTTGGCTGCGGGTTGGTACTGAATCTTGGATTGAAAAATGGAAGAAGAAATGTAGAAAAAATTATGGCTGTACTGGAAGGAGGGAGAGATTTATGAAATACAAATTATTATGTATAGATATAGACGGCACGCTGTTAGATGACAATAAAAAACTCCTTCCGCAAGTGGCGGAAAGTCTGAAAAAAGAAGTGGAAAAAGGTGTGAGAATTGCGCTTATTTCAGGGAGGATGCCGGCAGGAACCAATTTAATCGAGCAGGAACTGGGGATTCAGTGCATCAAAGCCTGCAATGCCGGAAGCTATATCCTAATGGGGGACAGGTGCATCAGCAGCAGGACACTGCAGCCTGAGACGATGAAGATTATTTATCATGAGATTTCAAAGAAGAACCATCTTCCGCTGTGGATATTCAGGGAGGAGAAGTGGTTCGTGACAGGCATTGACGAACAGGTAGAGAAGGAAATTGAAATTATAAGATATGAGCCGCAGGTGGTTGATGTGGATGAAATTGCTTCTATATGGGAGAGAGAAGGAGCCGCGCCGAATAAATTGCTGATTGCTGCAAAGGAGAACAGGATTCCGGCTCTTCGGCGGGAAATAATGGCTCTTGGACTGACGGATATTGATCAGGCAAGTTCATCGGATATTTTTATTGAAATTTTTCCCAATGGAGTGGATAAAGGAGAAGCCCTTCGGGAAATATGCAAAAACCTGGGGATTGGCCGGAATGAGGCGATAGCCTTTGGCGACCATCAGTTAGACATTCCTATGATTGAAGCGGCAGGAATTGGAATTGCGATGGGGAATGCAATTCCAGAACTGAAAGAAAAGGCTGACTTTGTAACCAGGACAAATAATGAAGCGGGCATCAGCTATGCGTTAGAGCATTATCTGGCGGGAGAATAAGCAATGATAAAATTGGAATATACAGTAAAGAATCCGGAGGGGTTAGATGCCAGGCTGGCCGGTATGCTTGTAAAAGAAGCGGCAAAATGTTCTGGCAGGGTAACGGTGTGTAAAGAAGGCCGGACCGGTGATGCAATGAGTATTTTTAATCTGTTGGCGCTTTCGGTAAAGGCGAAAGAACAGATAGAAATTATTGTGGAAGGAGGGGATGAAGAGATAGAGGCGATGGTATTAGAAGCCTTTATAAAAGAAAATCTATAACAAAAAGAAACCGCATCAACCAGTCAGATGCGGTTTCTTTTTGTTATAAGATTTCCCTGAGGGAAAACTTTATTCTAGAGGTATTCAAGTCTCTCTAATGCGTTCAGCACCATATGGCGTCCCGCGTCTGTTCCGTCGATAATACGTCTTGCCCTTACTGCATCGCCGATATTTAAGATTTCTACGTCTTCATCCTCGAAGCCGTTCACGATATCTTCCCAGAGCGGAGCGTGCGCTCTCATGCCCAGGCATACAAAACCATAATCGAATGGAAGTTCTTCCTCGGTATCTCCGTATTTTACCTCGAAGGAGTGAGCGTTTACCTTCTGGAGCGCAGTGTTGGTCATCTGGCGGACATTGTGCTTCTCCATACATTCCTTCATACTGGCAGTGGAGGAAGCGTCAAGTCCCCGGCCAATCATCGGCATCATCTCAATAATCGTGGTTTCAGCGCCTCTCGGTGCAAAGAACTCTACTACGTCAAGGCCAACGGCGCCGCCGCCGATTACAATGACTTTCTTGCCGGTCATATCCTCCGGATAGTTATCCAGATTGTTAATCATATCTTTGATGGAGTAAACGGCTGCGCCTTCCTTGCCGAGATTGTCGTAAAGACCGTTAATCGGAGGAAGAAGCGGTACAGAACCGGTTGCGTTGACAACAAGCTGCGGGTCGTAGGACTTAATCATATCAACGGTTACGTCTACGCCTGTTTTGATGGTTAAGTTGTCAAGCTTAGAAGCTCTGTGCTTTAAGTAATTCGGGAAATCCGCCAGTCTCTTCTTCGCAGGAATCTTAGAAATCTCTACAGAGAGACCGCCTATATGGTCTTCCTTTTCCAGAAGAGTCACATGACATCCAACCTCAGCGGCTGTACATGCAGCTTCCAGTCCGGCAGTACCTGCGCCGACAACGACAACATTGCATGGCTTATTAACTTTATGCTTCTTGTATTCTTCATTATTAATAATATCCGGGTTGATACTGCAACGCAGCGGTTTGTTGCCTCCGATACGGTTGCCTACGCAGCCTACGTTACAGGAGATACATTTGCGGATATCAGCTACATCGCCGTATTTGGCCTTGTTGCACCAGTTGGGGTCGGCGATGAGTCCCCGGCCCATGCCGATAATGTCAGCGTCGCCTCTTGCAAGGATATCGTCTGCAATCTTCGGGTCGCGGATATTTCCGATGGCAATGGTCGGTTTGCCAAATTTATCCCGGACAGCCTTAGCCATGTAAGAGCGCCATCCGTCTTCTAAGTAATTAGCGTCAATCTGATACTGAATGGTCGGATTCAGTGCAGAGGAGGTGTCAAAGATATCTACTTCGTCATTTAAGTACTCTAAATATTCCAGACAATCCTCTACATGATTGCCGCCTTCTACCAGCTCGTCCACGCTGAGGCGGAGGGAAATCGGAATCATAGGACCTACAGCCTTACGCACTTCGTCGATGACCATGCGGCAGAATCGCGCCCGGTTCTCAGCGCATCCGCCAAATTCGTCTGTCCTGTCATTCATTGTCGGGGACAGGAACTGGCTGATTAAGTAGGAGTGTCCCGCATGAATCTCTACCATATCAAAGCCTGCATTGACTGCGCGTCTTGCTGCTGCGCCGTAATCTTTCGCGATGCTCTCTAATTCTTCCTTTGATAACGGACGCGGTGATTCTCCGCCCGGTTTGGATGGAAGCGTAGATGCAGATACAGGCTGCATGCCGATTCTGGAAGACATCGCGGAAGCGCCTGCATGGTTAATCTGTACTCCAATCATGGAACCATGTCTGTGACAGGCTTCAGTCAGATTCCAGAGTCTTGGAATATAGCAGTCCTGGTCAATACGAAGCTGCGTAGTTCCATTCGAGCCTTCGGGATATTTAACACAGACATTCTCTACAATAATTAAGCCTGTGCCGCCGCGTGCTCTCTGCTCATAATACTTAATGTGCTCGTCGCTTAACTCGCCTGTATGGCCGGCTAAATCACTTCCCATCGGCATCATGGCAACGCGGTTCGGCATTACCATTCCTCTGACTTTCAGGGGGCTGAAAATGTGTTTGAAATTGTTTTTCATTTCTTTGACCTCCGTTTACTTTTTTCATAAAACCATAATGATAAAAATATTATAGAATATTGTTAAAGATAAATCAAATTCATGTTTTTGTGTAAGTCGATAGAAAATATCTATGGATTATCCGGGGGTTGGTAATTATAACGAATAAAATGCAGATTATGAAATCTAAAAGTATGGACTTGGAAAATTTTTGTATCCGCCGGAAAGTTTGAAAAAATTCGCAGATTAGGACGGAGGAGTCATAAAAAATGTGTAACTGTTCTTGCGGTTTACAGAAAATATTGCTATAATATCAAAGTTAAAATATGAAGATTACTCTTGGCAAATGACGTGCATGAGGATGGGTGAAGGAGAGAGAAAGATATGATGAATGATTTGGAGTTATACCGGGAGCAGCTTGCGCTTTGTGATGATAAGATTATTGACGCACTGGTTGAGCGGAATGCAATCGTTGAGAAGATTATGGCTTATAAAGAAGAATACGGCATGCCGATTATCCAGCCAAAGCAGGAGGATAAGCAGAAGGAGCAGCTAAAAGCAAAGCTTGGAGACAACAAATACAGAGAAGAGATTTATGATGTGTTTCGCCGTATCCGTCGTAACAGCAAGCGGATTCAGGCGAGGAAGCTCTTTGATTATAATATTGTTCTGATTGGATTTATGGGGGCGGGCAAGACAACGATTTCTGATTATCTGAGTATGACATTTGCCATGGATATTGTAGAGATGGACCAGGTGATTGCAGAGCGGGAACAGATGAGTATTCCGGATATTTTTGCCACATACGGCGAGGAATATTTCCGCAATCTTGAGACAGAGCTTCTGATTGAGATGCAGAGTAAGAGGAATACGGTTATTTCCTGCGGCGGAGGCGTCGCTATGCGGGAGCGCAACGTGGAAGAGATGAAGAAGAACGGCAAGGTTATTCTTCTTACGGCCAGCCCGGAGACCATTTATGAGCGGGTAAAAGACAGCAATGATCGTCCGGTGCTGAACGGGCGCAAGAATGTAAAGGGAATCTCGGAACTGATGGAACAGCGCCGGGAGAAATACGAGGCGGCTGCGGATATTGTAGTTCGTACAGACGGGAAAACGGTGCTTGAAGTATGCGAAGATTTGGTGCGTCAGCTGGTTGATGCAGAAATGGATGAATAGGCTATGTTTGATATGTTTTTTCCGGACCGCTATGTGGCGTCCACATATATTATAGACTTTGAAAGTTTGTTTGAGCAGGGTTACAGGGGGCTTATTTTTGATATTGATAATACGCTGGTGCCCCATGGAGAACCCGCGGACGAGCGGGCTGTACGTCTCTTTGAACGGCTGAAGAGAATCGGATTTTCCTGCTGTCTGATTTCTAATAATCAGGAGCCAAGGGTTAGAAAGTTTAATGAGAGAATACAGGTGGCCTATGTGTATAACGCGCACAAGCCGTCTACGAAAAACTACCGGAAGGCTATGGAGATTATGGGTACGGACAGCGATACGACAGTATTTGTGGGAGACCAGCTTTTTACGGATGTATGGGGAGCTAAACGGACCGGTATGGCAAGTATTTTAGTGAAGCCGATTCATCCGAAAGAAGAGATTCAGATTGTCTTAAAGAGATATTTAGAGAAGATTGTTTTATTTTTCTATAAGAGAAGTCTTGCCAGGGAAAAAAAGGTTGAAAAAAGGCGTCATCTATTATAGAATGATAACAGCTTATGATTATAAATTTACTGTTCAGACAGGTCTGTATATTTGATATATAGATTAAGAATATGAAGGATTAGATACAAAGTGAACAGTAATCATGCAAGCGCGGCAGGCGCAGTTTAAGGAGGATAATATAATGGCAAAAGTTTCAGCAGGAGATATCCGTAACGGTATCACAATCGAAGTTGACGGCAAAGTGTGTCAGGTAATTGATTTTATGCACGTGAAGCCGGGAAAGGGTGCGGCTTTCGTTCGTGTGAAGATGAAGAATATCATTAACGGCGGCGTTGTAGAGACAACCTTCCGTCCTACAGAGACCTTTGAGCAGGCTCACATTGAGAGAAAGAAGATGCAGTATTTGTATAATGACGGAGAATTTTATAATTATATGGATAATGAGACCTTTGAGCAGATTATGATCAGTGTGTCAGAGGCTTCCGACGCGATGAAGTTTGTGAAGGAGAACGAGGAAGTAAGCGTAAGTTTCTATCAGGGCAATGCATTTGCAATTGAGCCGCCGATTACGGTGGAGCTTGTAATCACAGAATCCGAGCCGGGGGTCAAGGGCAATACGGCTACCGGTGCAACGAAGCCTGCAATTGTTGAGACGGGAGCGCAGGTTATGGTTCCGCTGTTTGTTGACCAGGGTGAGAAGATTAAGATTGATACCCGTACAGGCGAATATCTCTCTCGTGCAAATTAATTGTATATTTCCCGAATAAGAGTGTGCTGCAGATATGTTTTCGGGTCTGGGGCTTTGCTATGAAAGGGTGTGGAGGAAGTAATTGTGAGAATGAGAGAGAAAAGTTATATGATAACAAGCATGAAGAGAGTTGCCGGTATTGTGTTATTTCTGGCGATGCTTTTTGGGATGAACCGTACAGGTCTTGCGGCTTCTTTTCCGGATGTGCCTTCAAGCGAATGGTATTATGACACAGTGATGTGGGCGTCTGAGAACGGGCTGATTACCGGATATGATGACGGTAGATTCGGGCCTGGAGACGATCTGCAGAGAGGACAGTTTGCTACAATTCTGTACCGTATGGAAGGCGAACCGGCGCAAACTTTTGAACCGGGAATTTATAGTGATGTGGAAGCAGGCAAGTTCTACAGCGACGCGGTTGTATGGGCGAAGAACGAGGGCGTTATCACCGGATATGAGGACGGCAGATTCGGTCCGACAGATATTGTAACGAGGGAGCAGGTGGCTACGATTCTGTATCGTTATACACAAAAACAGGGCAAGGATACATCGGCAGCCGGAGAGATTGAAGCTTACCCGGACGGCGGCAGTGTTGCCGGATTTGCTTATGACGGTGTCCGGTTTGCCCTCGGAGCAGGTATGATTCGCCATGACGGGGGATATATTAATCCCGGCGGGAATGCAAGCCGGGCGCAGATTGCCACCATTCTTCAGAGATATTTTGCTTATGTAGATCGGGAAGAAGCGGCCAATATCTCGAATGTAGATTCAGAATATACCATTGAAGCGGATGTGAAGCTGACTGGTGCGGGCACAGGATACCATGCTAAGTTAGTTGCTGCTGCACATTCGGACGCAGGGGACTCTGCAGTTAGCTTTGGAATTCAGTATGACCAGTGGGGAGAGCATCCGTATACGGACCGGACTACATTTTTGATTGAGAATGTAGCTTCAAATAATCCGGGCGGGCAGAAGTATGTCCGAACAGGTTATGCTTCGCGTGATCAGGTATATCATTTGATGCTGGCCGTTCAGAAGAATGGGCATTGCGATGTTTATGTGAATGGCGTGTGCGTGGGAAGCGTAGAGAATGAAGGAATTGCAAACCAGGCAATAGGTTTACGTGTGGAAGGCTCCGGAAGAAAGAACGGCGATGCTGTTCACGCGGAGTTTAGTAACATCAGATTAAAGGCAAGAGGCGTTTATGAGTCTTCCAAAGCATGGGGTACACATAATTTTGATTCAAATACTGGTGTTCACTCATATATAGATGGATTTGCAGATAATCAGACTATCGTGGTTGATGGAACGATTGAAGGTCTTTCCGAAAAGCAGGATTGGGATAATGCATTTGGGATTGTATCAGGCATTATTCAATTTGTCGGCTAATGTATAAAGAACGGCAAAGTACGTAAGAAAGTGATTCAGGTGTGGGCAAATCCCATTTGCGAAGCGAATTTTTAGTGGATTTGCGAAGGCTGCTTTTAACGAAGTGAACAGTAATACCCAATGACAAAAAATACAGAATTTGATAAAAAACCTTGCATTTTCTGCAAGGTTTTTTTATAATTAAGTTACCATAATATTCATCCTGCGAGTAATCGCAGATCTGTTTGAATCTTTCGTGTTCAAATATTCAAAGTGATGCATATTCGCATCGGGAATCGCAGCAGCAGAAGTCAGAACAACATAGAAAGGGGAATTATGTCTTACGAAAAATTTGTAGAGAGCGTAGTAAGTATTTTGAGAGGCCAGGTGGAGGAATCGCTGCATTTGTCTGTTTATACTTCGGTAAAGAACAATGGCTATGAGCGGAGAGGAATTACATTTTCAGAAGAGGAGACGAATATTTCTCCCACCATTTATCTGGAAGAGTATTATGAGAAATTTATTCGGGGCGATGATGTGAAAAGGCTGGCGGAGCAGGTACTGGAAATGTATCAAAAGGTACGGGTTAAGCATACCTGGGGAGGAGAGATTGTACAGGATTATCAGCATGTCAGGGAAAAGGTTATTTATAAACTGGTTAATCAGGAGAAGAACAAGGAACTTCTTTTGCAGGTGCCCCATGTGAATTATCTGGATTTGGCAGTATTGTTTTATGTGCTGGTAGATATGGACGAATCTAAGGGACAGATGGCAACCATGCTGATTCGGAATGAGCATCTGAAATGGTGGGATGTGACGGCGGAAGAAATTTGTCGGATGGCAGCGGTTAATACGGAGAGGCTTCTGCCCTATGAGTTCAGCGCTATGTGTATGGTGATTGAAGAAATGTTAGACGACGGGGATTTGGATGATGCGGAGTGGAGAAGGATGAGAGAGCAGGAAAATATGTATGTACTGACCAATCATATTCGCAGCGGAGGCGCGGCAGTGATTCTGTATCCCGGCAGACTTGAATCAATTGGCGCTTATTTTAAAGAGAATTATTATATTCTTCCCAGCAGCGTCCATGAAGTGATTATTCTTCCGGAGAGCAAAGCGCTTTCCAAAGAAGAGATGGAGTGCGTCATCAGGGAGGTGAATGAGACGCAGGTACAGGCAGAAGAATTTTTGTCAAATCACGCATACTATTATGACAGAGCAAAAAAGGAAATAGTTGTGTAAGAAAAAATGTCAAAAAGTAAAAAACAAATGAAAACCTTCTGATTTGTTGAAGAAGCGGACTATAAAAGGGTATCACAATATCTGTGATACCCTTCAACCGTCTCTGACCAGAATCGAACTGGCGCACCCGCCTCCGGAGGGCGGTGCTCTATCCACTGAGCTACAGAGACAAGAATTATAATAGCACATCTTAAAAA
>CATJPU010000129.1 GCA_949742505.1 uncultured Lachnospiraceae bacterium
ACTTCCTGCTTTTTGCCGCATCGAAAGCAGGCAACGATAAGCTTTTTGTGCACATCAATACCACAACATTTGCCGTAAATTTTATCCATACTGGCACCTCCAAACAAAATTTACGGCATGGCACTTTGTCTATTATTATTTTACTATATGTCCTTCTGCCATGAACGAAAGTTCTCCGAGTGGATGGACAGGTGCATTTATGGTGGTTCCAAATGTGCGGGCATGGGGCTTAGGTTGAAACAGGTGTGTTGCCGGCGCTGCTGACAATGATTTTATTTTCCATTAAATCCAGACTGCAGAGCTGGCCTTTGTATTCGGTCTGGATTCCCATAATATCTATAAAGGTCAGCTTGTCCGGCTGGATGCGGACGTTGGCTATATTGCGGCACAAAAGGGATTCTCCCTCCGGCCGGTGTTCATATACAGAAGAAAGACACATGGATTTATTCTCCTTTCATCATGGCCAGGACTCTGGCCAGTTTTTCATTTCCCCGATTAAAATCTTCTACAGCCTCATGAAGCAGAGCGGCTTCTGTGTCTGACAGGTTATGAGCCAGTTCATGCAGCTCTTCGGCGTGGTGGCGGTTATGGCCTAACATATAGTTTAGCAGAGCCAGAGTTTCCTCCGGCAAATTTACGGTGTTATGAGAATGATTGTGTTCATGCATGGTAAGAAATCTCCTTTTTCCATGATTATATCATGACTGGCAGCAAAAAAGTATAAAATGGAAGTAGAAAAGTGCGAACCGTAACCGAAAGGGGGAGCGAATGATAAAACTGAACAGTAATAAGATTGAGGAGATAAGAAAGAGGCTGAATTGGGACATTGGAAAGGGAATCCGGGTTCTGTTTCTGTTTTTTATTCTCATGATAGCGGTATTTATTATTTGGAGGATTAATCATGTGGATGTCTCCGGCATCGCGGGGAGGGGGAAGGATTTTCTTGTGGGGGAGGATGGGGAGGTTACGACAGTTACGGAAAGTATGCTGGAGGAGACGGTAAGGAAAGGGAGTTTGTATACGGCGGAATATCCCTATAACGGTTATACGGCGGTGTATGAGGAAGAGCGGAAAAAGGTAAAGTATTATGTGGCTTATGAGGGAACGGTAAAAGCGGGAATTGACGTTAGGAAAATAGAGGTTTCTCTGAATGAGGAGACCCGCACGATTCTAATCCAGCTTCCTGAGGCGGTAGTGACGGAGCCGCGGGTGAATCCGGGTACGATGGAGTATATATTTGAGGATGAGAAATACAATACTGAGACTGTTGCGCAGGAGGCCTACAGGGCGGCCTGCGAAGATTTGGCGGAGAGGGTACAGGAAGATGGCAATATCAGAGCTAATGCAGAAGAATCGGCAAAAGCAGCCGAAAAAGCTCTTGTGGAGCCATGGTTGAATCAGATGGATAGCGGAAGGGAGTATAAGGTTAAAGTTGTTACTATAAGCGGCCTTATGGGCCGCGAATAGTAACATAAAGTTCTGGCATATGGGGAAAAGGATGAAGATGAGTAGAATAAAGAAGATTTTTGTGCTATTATATGTAGTAAGTTTTGTGCTTATCGTTACGGGCTGTTCTGGAGGAATGAATCCGAAGCCGGAGGAAGGGGAGATGGTTTCCGGTTCTGCTTCTACGGAAGATGTGGAAGCGCCTGTTCCGGAACTGGGGCGGGTTCAGAGTATCTGTGAGCTGGCGACTTTGGAGTGTTATTACCACAACGTAGCAAAATCAACGAAAGAGCCGGGGCTTGGGCTGCTTCATTTCGGAGAGAAGGAACGGTCGTTTTGGATAGAATATACTGGGATTGCGGAGATTAGTTATCAATCTGATTTAATCAAGATGGAGCAGAATGGCAATGAGATTACGATAACGCTTCCTCCGCCGAAGGTTACCTGTAATGTGGATTCGGATTCTTGGAGTGAAGATTCCTATGTTATTTCAAAGGATCGCTGGATTCAGAGGAACCCGATTACGGCCAGAGACCAGACAAGAGCAATCGAACAGGCACAGGCGGATATGAAGGAAGAAGTGGAAAATAATCCGGCGCTTTTGAATGCAGCCAGGATGCAGGCAAAGGAACTGATTGGGAATTATATTCAGCAGATTGGCCGCATGGCGGGAGTGAAGTACAGGATTTCATGGAGGTAAGTGATGTTTACACTGATATTTATATTTTTTACATTGATGATATTTGGCAAATTATTTATGTTTGCGGTTAAGGCGTCATGGGGGATTGTGAAGATATTGTTTACGATTCTTTTGCTGCCGCTGCTTTTGATTATTCTTGTATTTGCAGGACTGTTTTATATTGCGCTGCCTGTCCTTGTGATTGCGGGCGCGATTTCTCTAGTAAGTTCCCGCACATAAATATTAATGAAGGGAGTTCTGCAGGCGCCAGTTTCTGCACTGAGCATATGCTGCCGCCGGTAAGTATCGTTGTCTTTCTGGCTAAGTTCCCGTTCAGCCTGGGCCAGTTCTTTTTCGATTCGTCGGATTTTGGTGATTCCTCTAGAGGATTTGGCGGAGCGTCCTGCGAGGCGGCGGCTCTGTCGTCTGCCTGTTCGGGAGCGTCAAAAAAGATCTTGCGTTTGCTGTTTCCATCAGTATCTACGCTGTATAGTCCGATAGACGGATGTTTCTCATCCGGTGTATATCTGTCAGTGTCGGGGTTGGCAGGAGTATTTTTTTGGCTGTCATTTGTTTTTGGCGTATCAGACGAGCTTTTTAAACCAGCGGCGGCAACAGCCGGATTTGCGGTATCTGCATAAGGGTCTGTTTTGATAATCGGTTCCATTTGTATTCCTCCGGTCTGTATGATTTTGCTTTCTAAATTTAAGAATAAGCGATTCATATGGAATTGCAAGCCATTTGCTGTGAACAGTTATTTTGCGGTATTGAAATGATGGTTGAGCAGTAAGCTTAGACGAAATATGTGCTCGGTTTTTTCTGTCATCATGGCGCCATGGTATTTATCTACAATGGTTTTGATGTTAGACAGTCCGGTTCCGGCAGGTGGGAGAGAACTTATATTGCAGGTATTTTCAAATTCCAGCATAAAGAAATCTCCCTGACGCCGGCCGCTGATATGCAGACTCCTGCGGTCATCTGCTAACAGGCAGGCGTTGATTGCGTTGTCAAGAGCGTTTGCGAAGATGACGCATAAGTCAAAATCGTCGATTTCTGAATGCTTTGGCAGGATAAGGGAGACGTTCGTGTCAATTTCATTTGCCCGGGCTGATTCAAGTTTTTCTTCCAACAATACGTCTACTGCAGGAATACCGGTATGATGTGGAAACGACAGAGCTGCGGAATGAATTTCCAGCTTTTTTAGATAGTCTTTTGCAGCGTCGGTTCTGCCTGCGTCTAAAAGGCCGTTTAATACAGAAAGGTGATTTCTGATATCATGACGAAATGCTTTGGTTTTCTCATAGCGAAGCTGCGCTTCGGCAACATAAGTTTTCTGATTTTGTACAGCTTGTGTTAAGGAGGCGGTTTCCTGGCGCGTCCTAAAATCTGCGCAGATGCGCCGGTACGCATAGGCGGTACAGAATAGCGCGCCCAGCCCTAAGGCCTGTAATACGAATAGAAACAGGTGCTTTTGGGGCGGTTCTGTCAGGGAAACATTCTGATATGCAGTCTGTATGATATAAAGCTCCGCAGCAAAATAGAACAGGCTGGATATCAGCAGGATTTGGATGCTTAAGGGCGCGGCGTCCACATCGAATGACAATAGCTTTAACAGCAGAGTACAACAGAGCATACAGAGACCAAAAGCAGCCAGCGCGGCAAGGGACAGAAGCAAATACAGCAGAGGTCCCTTCACATAGTGCGGGAGGATGACTGCCTCCCCGGAATTTACCATACCAAAGGACAATTGGGAGAGATAAACGGCAAGAACGGAGGCGGTCAGAGAAACCAAAGGGGCGGTATTCAGCGCGAAGCGGTTTATGCCGTATAATGCCAGCAATTCTAAGATAATGGAGAAGACTCCAGGAATATGAAATTGTACAAATAAAATCTGAATTACACAGAGCAGAAAAAAGTATATGAAAAAAAGAAACGGCTTCTGTTTTCGTCCGGCGAGACGCGTAATAAAAGTAATGTGCAGGATAGTCAGTTCCACGAAGGTAAGAGTATCCAAAAAGAGGCTAAACCAGTTCATACAATATATCCTTTCAGCTTTTCATGCGGCGCAGAAGGGCGGAAAGCATTTCCCGCTGCCGCATCCGCGTACATAATCGAGGTTAACAAGATAACTCCGGTGGCATCGGAAGAAACGCCCGTCCATCTTGGTTTCCAGTTCGTCTAATTTCTCATAATAGTCAATGATACGGTACGATTTTTATCATTGCAATCACCACACGTTGCCATTAAGATATCAAAAACAGTGAAGGAAAACAATAGAATTGGCGTGGAATGTGCTGGAAATGTAATGAAATGGGTGAAGCATTATCTGTCGATGCCTCCTATGGGAAAGGAGTCAGCGGCAGACGATGCGCGGAGGTTATCGGGATGGCCGGAATTTAGCAGGATGTTTTCCAGTCCAAGCGGAAATCTATTTTTGTGATTCCTATACAAGTGGAAAAAGTGTATTTGTGTTTTATTTGTTAAATTTTTATAATTAGGATAGTTCATATGGTTTGTAAAGGTTACTGATGTGCGCGAACCGGATAGAAACGGTAATCAGGACTATTGCAGGCAGAACCAGGCCTTTGTCGACAAGGTGTTATAATTATTCTAAGGAGAAAAGCTATGAATTCCAAGTTTCAAGACACATTAATGAAGTA
>CATJPU010000130.1 GCA_949742505.1 uncultured Lachnospiraceae bacterium
CGTCGCGTGAGACCCAGGCATCAACGCCACTTATCAAGGGCAGCTTCACCAGCAAACGCCCTCTGCGCAATATCACCCCTGCTATAGCGGATTGCAGGTGCAAGGTACCGCTACCACCCCGGCTGCACGAAACATATTGTAGCCTGTTTCCGCGGAAAAGTCAAGGACATTATAAAAGGCGCAGAAAAGCTTCATAGAAAAGTTTTTCTTTCTTTTCGTTATCATCCTGGGGGATTCCTAGTCGGTCAAGAGCCTTTTGGACTGCGGCTTTTGCGGAATCCACAGTGCTTCCCAATACATCCTGTCCTTTGCCGTTCACCATATTTTCGACAGACATGGCGAACAGCGCGGTAATCTGGGTAAACTTGCCTTCCGAATCCATTCCGTAGCCGTTCGCGCCGCTTTCTGCTTCTGCTTTTATCCAGGCGTCTTTTACATTATCCGGTGCAAACGGTCCCAGGACGTCTAATCCGTTAAATGCTCTGCCTGGCTGGGCGGCTGCTCCGGCTGTCTTTTCTGTGTGCCGGAGCTGTCCCAGTATCTCTGCCAGTTTTTCACAGCGAGCTTTCTCTTCTTTGTAATATTCTAGCATTTTTGTTATATTTGATGCATGGATGCTGGATTTCCCGGCTTCTATGGTCTGAAAATAATATTCATACATTTCAGCGGTCTTCCGGAGCATTTCCAGGTAATCGCTGCTTTCTGTATTGAAATGCTCCGGAGAAGCTGCGGTCAGCATGTACCCATATTCAGCGGTTTCCGGAGACGCCTGTCTGATAAATTGTTTCTCAAAATCATCACCGGATATCACATTCAGATTCACCAGCTCTGCCAGAAGCGTATAATACTCATCTGCAGATAAGTCTTCCAGATCATAGCGCTCTCTCAGGTCTCTGGCCTGTGCATCCGTCAGTTCACATGCTCCGTCTGAGTTCCAGTTTATCCCATTCGTCAGGTTCACGCCAAGCATATCAAGAATTTTCAGAACATTTTCCTGATTCTTTGTCAGTGTATTCTGATACTGTGATATAGTATTCCCTGCATTTTGATTCTGCTGCCGGAAAGCTAAATACTGCTCTAATTGAAGACGCCTTAAATCCGCCGCCGGGTTGTTGGCTAATTCCTGCATGGTATGCCATTCTTCCAAATACTGGACAAAATCTATCTTTTGGTTGATATCATAGCCGCTCATGGCAGTGTCAATCGGTATGGAATTATTAATTGCGCCGCCTTCCTGTCTAGCTAAGTGGGCGTGTAAAGCTTTCATCTCCGCCGGACTTGCATTGTGAGGATCGATGTCATTCACAAAAATTTTCGTCTCAAAAGCTTTGCCGGATGAATCCTTCCCCCATGCGTAAATCACCGGATTTTCATCCGTTGAACTTTCGTCATATTTCATATGTAATTCCTGTCCGCCTCCTGATACCTGACTTACCAGGCAATTCATATATATCACGACATGCTGTCCATTCAGGCTGTTATTGGAATTAATAGCCTTGTCTATCAGGCGGTTTTGAAAGCCTGGCATATCTGTCTGCGTGGTTGCCGCATTTCGATTATATCCATGGGCGCCGCTTAATGCGGGTCCTCTGTAAATGCCATTTATCACTGTATTGTCCTCCTTTCGCACAACGCTTCTGCTTGATTTTGTTGTTTTGATTTTTCCTGCCGGATAATCCGCTGAATACTTTTCTTCGCAAGAAAATATTCGTCTGCAAGAATTTGTACGGATTTGCCTTCTGCAAACTCTTTGTAAATCCGGGCATTTCTTCTCGCAAGAGATGCTTTGGTTGCGGTCTGCTCTCCCCAGGGCTTTTTTTCTTCTGCCTTTTTTGGGATATAGAGCATAGCGCCGTCTACATACTGTTGCAATTGTTCGATTAATTCCTGCGGCAAAATATCTGCCGCACGTATATAATCCATAAGATTCACCTATATAGGGATTGCAGGAACTGCTTCGGTTAATCCGTCGTTCATAACCGATGCTATTCTCTTATGCATTTATCAAAAAGAGTCCATAACAATAAACAGTCTTCTGCAATCCTGTCTTCCTTTCTCGTTGATACAACCGCTATGCCAAAGCGATTTTGAAAAATGAACGCTCAACTCCTTCCATAATAAAATTATTCATTCCTGGACCATCTCCTTTCTAGTACAGCATTGCATAATTATTCTATCACACAGTTCATGAAAGCAAAGAACATGTTTTTCTAAAATCAAAAATGTGCCTTAAACAACAACTTGCCAATACCCCGGAACTATTGTAAAATATTGCTATTATGAAGATTTTACTGGTTGCCGTTAATGCAAAATACATACATTCCAATCCGGCTGTGTATAGTCTGAGGGCTTATGCGCAGTCTTTTCTTCATACCCTGGGCGGGCGTCGGGCGGCAAGCCCCGGCAGATGCGGGGAGGATAGAGCGGCAGATGTTCCGGAGATTCTGATTGCGGAGTATACGATTAATCAGCAGGAGGACGATATTCTGCGGGATATTTATAAGCATACGCCGGATATGTTGTGCTTTTCCTGTTATATTTGGAACATTTCCTGCATAGAGAGAATTGTGAGGGAGATTCACAAAGTGTTGCCGCAGACGGCAATCTGGCTTGGAGGGCCGGAGGTATCTTATGATGCGGAGGCTGTGCTTAAGCGGTTTGTGGAGGTTTCCGGCGTGATGAAAGGCGAGGGGGAGGAGACCTTTGCCTGTCTGGCGTCGGGGGCGCCGCCGGAAGAGATTTCTGGAATTACTTACCGGGACGGCGCGGGGGATATTCGGGTAAATCCATGGCGGGATGTGATGGATTTGAATAAAGTTCCTTTTATCTACCAGGATATGACAGATTTTGAACACAGAATCTTATATTATGAGAGCAGCAGGGGATGTCCCTTTCACTGCAGTTATTGCTTGTCCTCGTTGGATAAGAAGCTGCGGTTTCGGGATCTGCGGCTTGTGAAGCGGGAACTTCAGTTTTTTATTGACTCTGAAGTGCCTCAGGTGAAATTTGTTGACCGGACATTTAACTGCAATCATGAGCATGCAATGGAGATATGGCAGTATATTTTCGAGCATGACAGGGGGATTACGAATTTTCATTTTGAGATTGCCGCGGATTTGTTAAAAGAGGAAGAACTGCAGCTGATTGGACGGATGCGTCCGGGGCTGATTCAGCTTGAGATAGGGGTGCAGTCTGTGAATCCGGAAACGGTTAAGGAAATACGCCGGGCGATGAACTTGGAGAGGGTGGCGGCGAATGTGAAGCGAATCCGGGAGGGCGGCAATGTACACCAGCATCTGGATTTGATTGCGGGACTGCCCTTTGAGAATTATGACAGTTTTCGACAGAGTTTTAATACTGTTTATGCTCTGCGGCCGGAGCAGTTACAGCTTGGCTTTCTGAAAGTACTGAAGGGTTCTTTTATGAGTAAAAACCAGGAGAGATACGGACTGGTCAGTAAAGATATGCCGCCATATGAATTGTTGTATACCAAATGGCTGTCTTACAGCGATGTGCTGCGGCTGAAAGGCGTGGAAGAGATGGTCGAAGTGTATTACAACAGCGGGCAGTTTACAGAGACTCTGCCGGCGCTGGAGGAAGAATTTCCGGATGCATTCGCCATGTATGAGAGACTGGCCGAATATTATGAAATGTATGGCTTCCATCAGGTTAGCCATGCCAGGGCTGCGCGTTATGATATTCTGCTGTCATTTGCAGAAGAGGCGTCGCCGGAAAAGAGAGAGCAAATCAGGGAGCTTCTGACCTATGATTATTATCTTCGTGAGAATGCAAAGAGCCGCCCGGCATTCGCGGGAGAATATCGGATGGAAAAGGAAACTTTACGGGAATTTTATAGGAAAGAGTCTAAAGAACATCACTATTTGCCTGGATATGAGGGATACGACAGGAATCAGCTAAGGAAAATGACTCATTTAGAACATTTCCAGTGTTTCGGTAAGACGATTCTTTTTGACTATAGCAGGAGAAATGCGCTGAACGGGCAGGCGGCTGCAATAGTTGTTGAAAAAGAACGGTAAAACCGTTATGATAAAAAAGTATACCTTGTGAAACAGCCGAATGGCCATAATGGGGTACCCGGAGGGTATACCTTGTGAAACGGCCAGATGGTCATGATGGGATACCCGGAGGGTACGATACAGAAAAGAGGGAAGAAGATGAATTTTCATAATAAAAAAACAAGAAAAATTATGGCGATTGTAATTATCGTTATCGTGGCTGCAATGGTTGCAACGGCAGTGCTGCCGGCAATGATGGTATAGAATCAGGGTAAGGAGTGAGAGGATGGCGTCAATAAAGGGACACAGTAACAGCCGCAGACAGACAAGTAAATGCAGAGCAAAAAGGCTTAAGGCGGCGGCTCTGTTTGTGCTGGCTGCATTTGTAGTCGTGTTTGGAGGGGTCTGGCTGGCGCTGAGTAATTATGTGGGAAAGACGGAGGAAGACGCTATCTGCAGGAATGTCTTTATTGGAACGATGGATGTGTCTGGTATGACGAAAAAGCAGGCAGCAGAGGCGCTTCGCAATCAGCTTGCCAGGGACGGGGAACTTGCGGTGACCTTAAAGTTTCGGGAGCATAATATAGAAGCTTTCTTAAAGGAATTTGGATTCGGCAGCCCGGATATTGATAAGCTGGTAAAGAAAGCGGTAAATTATGGGAAGAGCGGAAGTGTCTGGCAGCGCTACCGGCAGATGAAGAAGCTGGAAAAGCAGGCTTACATTCTAAAGGAGAGCTATACGGTAGAAGAAGAGCAGACGGTGGGTCTTTTGAAAGAGAAGGCAGCGCCGCTTCTTCAGGGACCCGAGGACGCATACATTACCAGGGGCGAGGATGGGACGCTGAATATTGTGGATGAGAAGGAAGGCGAGGCCATTGATGAAAAGGGCATGCTCCAGAAGATAACGGAGTATCTGAATGGGAAATGGAAGCATGAGGCCTTCAGCCTGGAGCTGGCGGTTACCCGGGAGAAACCGGGGCTTGTGAGAGCGGATTTAGAAGAGGTTACGGATGAGCTGGGTTCTTATTCTACCTATGCCGGAGGCGGTCAGCGCTGGACGAATTTGAAAACTGGCGTGGGGAAGCTGAACGGCATCATTTTAAAACCGGGAGAAGAACTGTCGGTTTATAGCGCGACGGCTCCGTATGACGAGGCCCATGGATATGTGGAGGGGACGGCCTATGAAAACGGACAGGTGGTTCCTTCTTACGGCGGCGGTATCTGTCAGGTATCTACGACCCTATATAATGCAGCGATTTACGCGGAGCTGGAGATTGTAGAGCGGTATCCCCACTCCATGGCTGTGGATTATGTGGAGCCTTCAAGGGATGCGGCGATTGCGGGCGGCGTTATGGATTTCCGGTTTAAGAATCCGTATGCTGCACCGATCTACATTTTCGGAGAGATTGACGCGTCCAATCAGCTCCGGGTGGTGATTTACGGCAAGGAGACAAGGCCGGAGAACCGCAGCGTTCAATTTGAAAGCGAGACGTTAAGCACCGAAAATTACGGCGTTACTTATAAGGCGGTTTCAAATCGCTCTTTTGGTGAAATGGCATATACCGGGAGTCCCCATACGGGCAGAGAGGCCAGATTGTGGAAAGTGGTTTATGAAGGGGGTGCGGAGGTCAGCCGGGATATCTTTAACACTAGCAGTTATGCGAAATCAGACCAGATTGTGGAAGTGGGAACTGCCGGCGGCAGCGCGGAGGCAGTCAGCGCATTAGAAGCGGCGATTGCAAGTCAGGACGCAGACGCTATCAACAATGCAATTCAGGCAGGGTACAGCAGCGTCGGAGGCGAGAGTGAGGAAGAAAGCGGCGGGGACAGAGATAATCCCGAAGAAGAAGCAGAAGAGACGCCGTCAGATACGGAAACGGGGACAGAAGAATGATTCGGTTAGAATTGGATGGAGACAATAGAGCGGGGATAGGCGCGGAGAAACAACCAGAGAGAACGGCGTGTTTTTCTGCTGGAACCTATTATGGGAGCATGAGGGATACCGGCGCTTACGGTCTGTTTGTTCAGGCAAATGAACTGGCGTCTATGGGGGTATTCAAAGCATCTGTGGAGGCGCAGATTTCCATTCCGGCGGATATGGATAAGTCCAGAATCAATTCAGTCAGAAACCATATGAAGCGGGCTGTAAAGAAGCTTTCCGAAGTAGGCTTTGTTATAGAAGGAATCAAGATGCAGGGGGGCGTTTTGTCAGCACTTCGGGTTCCGGCGGTGAGGATTATGGCGGCAGGAACGGCAGATGGGAAGGAGAGACTGGGAATCGCCCGCCCGGCTGCACAGGCCGGAAGAGATATCCTGCTGGCAGGCTGGATTGGGCTGGAAGGGATGCTTCGGATTATCGGGGAGAGAGAACATGAGTTAAGAGAACGATTTACCCCGGCATTTATCCGCCAGATGAAAGCCCTTGACAGCGAAGTCTGCGGACTGGGAAAAATAAGGGCGGCACAGGAGACCGGGATATCTCTTGTGCGTCAGATTACCGAGGGCGGGATATTAGCGGCTTTATGGAGACTCTCGGAGGAGACCAGACTGGGCCTGAGTCTGGATATGAAGAAGATTGCCATTCGGCAGGAGACCATCGAGGTGTGCGAGCATTTTCGGCTGAACCCTTATCAGCTAACTTCCGGCGGAAGTTTTCTGATGGCGGCGGAGCATGGAGAGGCGGCGGCAGAGAGACTTCGTCAGAAAGGGATGGCGGCAGTTGTAATCGGACAACTTACCGACAGTAATGATAAGGTGATTCATAATGGGGAGGATGTGAGGTATATCGACAGGCCGGGAGCAGATGAATTGATGAAGGTATTTGGAGTGGGGTGAGGTGAGGTTCAGATTCCGTCCCGGGGAGTGTGTTGGAGGGTATACTTTATTGAAACTTAGCGGTTTGATAAGTGTACCTTAATGAATGGTAGTAGTATGTTAAGTAATAAAAATATAAGGAGAGGATAAGGTATGGAGGTTACGAGACGGCAGATATTGAATTATATGGAAAGAAATTGCAAGGTTGACGCGGCGGAACTGGCGGTTCTTCTGGGGACGGATGAGGCTACGATAAAGAGCGAGATTGCGGCTATGGAAAAGGAGAAGATTATCTGCGGATATCATACGATGATTGACTGGGACAAGGCCGGGGTTGATCAGGTAAACGCTTTGATTGAGGTGCGGGTGACGCCCCAGAGGGGAAGAGGATTTGAGAAGATTGCGGAGAGGATTTATAATTATCCGGAGGTTTCTTCTATTTCACTGATTTCGGGAGCGTATGATTTCCTGGTAACGATTGAGGGGAAATCTCTGATGGAGGTATCCAGGTTTGTGTCGGAGAAATTATCGCCGATTGATGAGGTTGTGGGGACGGCCACGCATTTTATTTTGAAGAAGTATAAGGACCATGGAACGATTTTGGTACAGAAGGATAAAGAAGAAAGGATGCTGGTGATACTTTAATGAGAAATCCATTATCAAAACAGATTACGGAAATACAGCCCTCAGGGATTCGCAAATTTTTTGACATTGTAAGCGAGATGAAGGACGCTATTTCCCTTGGCGTAGGGGAGCCGGATTTTGACACGCCGTGGAGAGTCCGGGAGGAGGGAATCTATTGTCTGGAAAGAGGAAGGACTTTTTATACATCAAATGCAGGCCTGCAGGAATTAAAGGATGAGATTTGCAGATATCTGGAGCGAAAAATTGGAGTAAGCTATGATTCAAAAGACGAAGTCGTGGTTACCGTTGGAGGAAGTGAGGCAATTGACATTGGTTTCCGGGCTATGCTGGATGCGGGAGACGAGGTGTTGATTCCGCAGCCGTCCTATGTATCCTATCTGCCCTGCGCAGCTTTGGCGGGCGGTGTGCCTGTAGTGATTTCACTGAAAAATGAGAATGAATTTAAGCTAACAAAAGCGGAACTGGAGGCGGCGATTACGCCGAGAACAAAGATACTGGTGCTGCCATTTCCGAACAATCCTACAGGAGCGATAATGACCAGGGAGGAATTAGAGCCGATTGCCGAGGTTGTCATTGAACATGACCTGTATGTGATGTCGGATGAAATTTATTCCGAGCTTACTTATCAGGGGGAGCACGCATCCATTGCGTCGCTTCCGGGAATGCGGGAGCGGACGCTGGTGATTAACGGGTTCTCCAAGGGATTTGCCATGACCGGATGGAGGCTGGGATATGTATGCGGACCGAAGTTAATTGTGGAGCAGATGTTGAAGATTCACCAGTATGCGATTATGTGCGCGCCTACCAACAGCCAGTATGCGGCGGTGGAAGCGCTCCGTAACTGCGGGGAGGAAGTAGAGAAAATGCGGGAGGCGTACAACCAGAGAAGACGATATCTGGTCAGCGAATTTGCCCGTATGGGACTGGAGTGTTTTGAGCCTTACGGCGCATTTTACATTTTTCCGAGTATCCGGGAATTTGGCATGACTTCAGAAGAATTTGCAGAGAAATTTCTGGAAGAAGAGAAGGTAGCGGTAGTGCCGGGAACTGCGTTCGGGGAATGCGGAGAAGGGTTCCTTCGGATATCTTATGCATATTCGCTGGAAGATTTGAAGGTGGCGCTGGAGCGGTTTGAGCGGTTTGTAGAGAAGTTGAGGAAGGAAAAGAAAAGTTGCAGGAAAGTAACCGTATAGAGTTTAAGTCTACACTAAATGATAAATTAGAAAAAGAAATTGTAGCTTTTTTAAATAATCGCGAAGGCGGAATACTTTATATAGGTATTGATGATGATGGCCATCCTGTTAAAAATCCTGATATAGATTCTATTCAATTAAAAATTGCAGATAGGATAAAAAATAACATTTTACCATCAACACTTGGATTATTTGACATTAGTATAGAAGATATAAAAGGAATAGCAGTGATTAAAATCATTGTATCCAGCGGACTTGAGAAGCCTTATTATATTAGGGGAAAAGGAATGTCGCCAAGTGGATGCTATATGAGAGTAGGAACATCAACACAGCCTATGTCTACCGCTTTGATAGATGAATTATATGCAAAGAGGATTCATACGACACTGCGTAATATACCTTCGCCCAGACAAGACCTTACATTTGCGCAACTTAAGATTTATTATCAGGAACGTGGGCTGGAATTAAACAATCAATTTGCAAATAGCCTGGAACTGTATACGCCTGACGGAAAATATAATTACATCGCATATCTTTTGGCTGATGAAAATGGCGTATCTATTAAAGTTGCGAAATATGCCGGAAAAGATAAAGTGGATTTGGCAGAAAATGAAGAATATGGGTATTGTTCGCTGGTTAAGGCTACCAATACGGTTTTAGAAAAAATGAAAATTGAAAATGTAACAAAAGCAAAAGTGACCAGTACGAAACGGGTAGAAAAAAATCTGGTAGAACCGGTTCCGTTGAGAGAGGCTTTGATTAATGCCATTGTTCACAACGATTATTCGCGAGAAATCCCTCCAGTATTTGAAATCTTTAGCGACAGAATGGAATTCACATCTTATGGCGGTTTGATTCAGGGACAAAGTATGGAAGAGTTTTTTAGCTGCAGCAGTATGCCTAGAAACAGGGAATTGATGAGGGTGTTTAAGGACGTTGGTTTGGTCGAACAGCTTGGTTCTGGGATGAGCCGTATTTTAGGTGCTTATGACAAAACTATTTTTGAGATATCTGAACATTTTATCAAAGTTATTTTTCCATTTTCATGGGTGGAACAAAAGAAGGATATGATTAAAAATAAATTAAATGGCGATGAAAATGGCGATGAAAATGGCGATGAAAATGGCGATGATAGGAAAGTTGTTTTATTACTAGAAAAAGATCCTGACATTACGGCTAAAAGGATAAGTGAGAAACTTGGATTTAGTACCAGAAAAATTAGCCGTATTATAAAAAGACTTCGTGAATCAGGGAAAATAACCCGTATTGGCTCTGACAGAAAAGGTTATTGGAGAATTGAGAAATAAAGCAAAACATGCCAAAAGAACTAACATATATTAGGGGGGACAGATATATGGCGGGAATCTTAGTCATAGAGGATGATTTGGCCTTAAGCGCGGGGCTGTGTTTTGAATTAGACATGAGCGGTTATCTGACGGTAGCCGCTTATAATTGTCAGAAGGCGCGGCAGCTCTTAAAAAGCGATATCTTTGATTTGATGATTCTGGATGTAAACCTGCCGGACGGAAACGGATTTGATTTTTGCCGGGAGGTAAAAGAGATAAGGCCGGAGATTCCAGTTATTTTTCTGACTGCAAATGATCTGGAAGAGGACGAATTAAGAGGATTTGATCTGGGAGCGGACGATTATGTTACGAAGCCGTTCCAGATTCAAATATTAAAGCGCCGGGTAGAGGTGGCTCTGCGCCGGAGAAGTATCGGCGCGAAGGAGTCGGAGGACGCGTATGACGATGGATTTCTGCATTTAGATTTTCGCGGGCTTACCGCGGTTCGGAATGGGGAGAAATTAACGATTACGCCCAACGAATACAAGTTGCTGCGGCTCCTGACTGCTCATGGAGGCAATCTTGTAACGCGCCGGCTCCTATTGGAAAAGCTGTGGGACTGCGACGGTAATTTTGTCGATGATCATACGCTTACCGTAACCATGAACCGGCTAAGGGCAAAGATTGAACAGGAAGGTCATTCTTATATTCGGACGGTTAGGGGAATGGGGTATATCTGGATAGGTGAAAAGGCATGAGGAGATTACAGATAAAATGTCTGCCGGTGAATATACTATTATCATTGACAGCAGTTTTACTTACGCTGACAGGATTGATGTGGAGTTATATTCCTCCAGACGGAATACAGGCGCTGCTTATCGTGACGGGAATTGGGATTTTTCTGTTTGTATCCCTGTGGAACTGGCAGCAGAAATGTCAGCAAAGGGACTTTGCAAATGAGATCTGCGAGACGGTGGACGCCCTTATGGACGGGAGGGAGCCGGAGAATTACCGGATATATGAGGACTCGCAGGCGTCCAAAGTGCAGGGAAAGCTGCTGCGGTATTATGACTGCATGCAGGAGGACAGGCGGCAAAGCGAGCAGGACAAGCAAGTGATTCAGGAATTAGTCAGCGATATTTCCCATCAGGTGAAAATGCCGATTGCGAATATTCAGATGTTTACCAATATTTTGCAGCAGCATTCGCTGCCGGATGAAAAACGCGGGGAATTTCTGGATACGATGGCCGCGCAGATTAGCAAGCTGGATTTTCTGATGCAGTCTCTGATTAAGATGTCCCGTCTGGAAACCGGGACATTTGTTCTGCATATGGAGGAAAAGAGCCTGTATGATACGATTGCGCAGGCAGTCAATGGCATCTGGGCAAAAGCGGATCGGAAAAATATTTCGATTACGGTGGACTGCGACAGCCGGACGGTTGTTAAGCATGATGGCAAATGGACGGCGGAGGCGTTGGGAAATATTCTGGACAATGCGGTAAAATACACGCCGGAGGGCGGGGCGGTATCGGTCAGAGTCCGCCCATGGCAGTTTTATACCCGGATAGACATCTCGGACACCGGGCCGGGGATTGAAGCGGAGCGCTATAACGATGTGTTTCAGCGGTTCTATCGGGGGCAGGAGGCGGCCTCCATGGAAGGAGTTGGATTAGGACTGTATCTGGCCCGCAGCATTATTACCTTGCAGAGAGGATACATCAGTGTGAAATCAGAAATTGGGAAGGGTACGACTTTCTCTGTCTTTCTGCTGAGCTGAAACGGCGCAATTGCGCAAACCATGTGGTTTGCATCTTTGACGACCGGCGGGGATAGCCTATTCAGGCCGAGGCAGACAGGGAAAGCGGGGATTATACGATGGATATTGTGACGATACATAATTTGAAGAAATATTTTGGACGGGGCGCCCGTCAGGTGAAGGCGGTAGACGGTATTAGTTTATCCATTGAAAAGGGGAAATTTACCGCGATTGTCGGCGCTTCCGGTTCTGGAAAAACAACGCTTCTGAATATGATGGGCGGTCTGTATGAGCCGACGGAAGGGACGGTGATTGTAGACGGGGTCGATTTATCCGGGCTGACTGAGGAACAACTGACGGTTTTCCGGCGTAGAAAGGTCGGTTTTGTTTTTCAGGATTATAATCTGGTTCCGGAACTGACTATAAAAGAAAATATTTTGTTTCCGCTGGGACTGGATGATTCTCAGCCGGACGAGGTGTTTTTTGAGGAAATTATAAGGGCGTTGGGCCTGCGGGATAAGTTGGAGCAATATCCTTATATGTTATCCGGCGGGGGACAGCAGCGCGCCGCGATTGCAAGGGCATTGATTACCAAGCCGGCGGTTATCTTAGCGGACGAGCCTACGGGAAGCTTTGACGCGAAGACCAGCCAGAATGTAGCGGGGCTTTTGAAAATGACGACGGAAGCCTTTCATCAGACGTTGATTATGATTACCCATAATCTGGAACTTGCCCAGCTTGCGGACCGGGTAATCCGGTTGCAGGATGGGCGGATTGCGGTATAGAAAAGGAAAATAAAGAACGCTATAGTGAATAGAGTAGCTGCGAAGAGAACAGGAATCGCGTGGAGTGTCAGAAAGTCGGGAGCTCACAAACGACTATGCAATCACAAATATACATAAAATGTTATTGAATAAACATAAATCATATGATATAATATCTGTACTTAGGGGGAAGATTCTTGTTTCCCTCAGAATCTAAGCCGTAAGGCGTCACATTTTCGGAGCTTTGTATCGAAGGTTAACCCCGGTAATGATGAAAAAAGAAAAGATGAAAGGAAGTAAAAAAGGAGAGTTTGCGTATGGCAAATGTTTTACAGCAGCATTTTCCCATAATCAGGGACAGGCGGGAGGTTTTGGAAGAAATCAGGAGCCGGGAGGATTTGGAGAGGCTTTTTGAGAGCTGGAGAGAGAGGTATCAGAAGGAATTTCTGGATTATTGTACCGGAGTCAAAGGAGTGAAGCTTCTGTATGACCACTTTTTTAAAGCGGTCATGAATCCGGAGATTATGCCGGAGCGGTTAGAAGAGTTATTATCGCTGATAATAGGGGAAAAGCTTTTAGCTATAAGGATATCAAGAAGGTCTATACGATTGTTCTGTTTGAGGAAAGCACTGGGGAGTTTCACAAGTTTCCGGAGGAATATATTTATTACATAAAACAACGGTCAGATACAGGACTGGAGATTAATCTGCTGCAGGAATATGGAGAATTTGAACCAATTAATTCAGAAGTTAATAGAGGATAACCGAACAGAAGAGTTGATTCGGAGCACTGTTGACAAAGATTTCCAGGAGAGATTACTGAAAGAGTATGGCTTTCTGTAGATTTGAAAGGTACAAAAATGTACCTTTTTTTGTACCCCGGTTGTAACTTTGGAGTGCTATGCTGTACTGGTACAATGAATATAGGAGGAAAAGACCTATGGGGGAAATGTTAAAGATTCTCACGCGGCGCAGCTTTGCGGCCGGGAAGGTACGGAATTTCATTGCGGTATTGGCAATCGCTCTTACGGCGATTCTCTTTACGTCAATCACGACGATAGGTATAGGTACGGAAGAATCAATGACCCTGACGATGCAGATGCAAAAGGGGAGCAAATCGGACGGTGATTTCCGCAATATGACTGAGGAGCAGTTTGAGATGCTGAAGGAGGCGGACTTTATTGAAGCGGCAGGCCTTCGGATGCCGGTGAATTTCTTAAGCAATACGAATCGGCATAACATTGAATTTGACGTATTGGATGATGTGCAGGCGGAGCTTACCTTCTGCAGTCCGACTCATGGTAGAGCGCCGGCAGCGGACAATGAAATTGTTGCTTCTGACCGGGCCCTGCGGGATCTGGGGGCGGAGCCGGAGATTGGCTCTGAGGTAGTGATTGAATTTACGGCGCATCATAAGGAATATCGCTTGCCGATGGTGGTGTCCGGCTGGTATGAGACGGCGGGAGAGCTGAGTATGATGTGGGCGGGAACTGCTTTCCGGGATGCGCATCCGGATATTTTCCAGTTCACATACGATGAGGACGCAGATATGGCGGGAACCTATTGCTCAGATATTATTGCGGTTACTGCATCAGGTCTGTCAAAAAAGATGGAGCAGCAGGCTATTCGCATGGGTGGGAATCCCCATGATATGAGGGCGGATAATTACCTTGCCGCGACGGTAAATCTGGTCACCAATATGCCGGTTGATCCGGAAATCGCCGTTATGGCAGCGTTGCTGGCGCTGTTATTTGTATTCTGCTGCTATTTATTGATTTATAATGTATTTGACATTGCGGTCATGCAGGAAATCAGGCGTTACGGGCTTTACCGGACGATTGGGATGAGTAAGCGTCAGGTGAGGGAGCTGATGAACCGGCAGGCATTGTGGCTGTCCGGCATCGGAATTCCAATCGGATTATTCATTGGATATTTTATCGGGAAAGCGGCGCTGCCGGTGATTATGGATTCTCTGTCTGACGAATACGCGAATATTGCGGCAGAGGTCTCGCCGTCCCCGGTTATTTTTTTGGGAGCTGCGTTTCTGACGGCTTTGACGGTTTTGCTCAGTATTCGGAAGCCGGTTCGGGTGGCGGCGAATATTCCTCCGATTGAAGCGTTTCGTTATGTGGAGAGCGGCGCTGGGAAGCGAAAGGAGAAAAAAAGCGCGCTGGGAGCGGATATTTCCCGGTTGGCTCTGTCTAATCTGGGACGGAATAAACGCCGCAGCGTATTTATTATTATTTCGCTGACGCTGTGCGTGGTATTGCTGAACAGCGTGGGGACGGCGGCGGGAAGCCTGGATGTGGAAAAGCAGGCGGCCTTTAAGATTCGCACTGATTTTGCGGTTACAAACGCAGTGAGCATGAACGGTATGAAAGGGTTTGCCCATAGGGAGGACGCTCTGGACGGGCAGGTGATGGAAGCGATTTTGGCGCAGCCGGGAGTAAAGGACGGCTCGCCCATTTACAAGAATACGGCGGAAGATACGGATGTGACCTATGAGTGGGATAATCTCAATTTGATTGATGGATACATAGATGAAGAGAGCGGGCAATCGATAGGTTTTGACGAGAATTATATGTATTTTGGAGTCGGCGATGACCAGCGTCCAATCTGCAATGTTTACGGTATGGAGGAAACGGCCATTGCCCGGATGGATTTGCGTGAAGGGGAGACGAACGCCCATGTCTTGTATGAAAAAATGGCGGAGGGCAAAGGCGTGGTGGTAGGCGTAGATGTGAACCGCGTGGATATGTCGATGGTTGCAGAACTTGATATGGCGGACGTGGGGGAAACCATTACGGTATTTAAGAACGGTCAGCCGGCGAGGGAGCTCCCGGTACTGGCAAAGGCGGCTTTGAACGGCGACGACCAGGAAATCGGAATCACCTGTAACGGGCCTCTGAAAGTGGGGGGAAACGGATTGTTCTTATATCTGCCGGCCAATATTTATAAAGAACTATATGAGGAACCGGTCGTCTACAAATACGCCTTTAATGTAGAAGAAAGTCAGAGGGAGAATATGACGGCATTTTTAGAAGATTATGTGAATCATGTAAATCCGAAGGTGAATTATCTCTCGTCGCAGACTGCCAGAGAGGATGCGGAAAAGACACGTACGATTATTAATTTTGTAGGCGGCCTGGTTGGGATGATATTTGGTTTTGCAGGCGTGCTGAATCTGGTTAATACCATGGTGACGACCATTTTAATCCGCCGTCATGAATTTGCAACTATGCAGAGCATTGGAATGACAAAGAGGCAGCTTACGAGAATGATGGTATTCGAGAGCGTGTATTATGCGCTGGGGGCTGGTCTTTTGGGAGTGATATTTGCAGCGTTATTGGGGATTACGGTTATTAGGAATATGCTGGAATCTATGTGGCAGTATACATTTCATTTTACGCTGGCGCCGGCGGCGGGAGTCAGCGTGATATTGGTGATGGTGTCGGCGGTTGTGCCTGTCGCAGCGCTTCGGCTCTTCCATAAGGGCAGTATCGTGGAGCAGCTACGCGTTGCGGAATAGGGGGTCTGAAGATGGCGGCCGGAATGGATTGTGCGGATATCCAATAAGAGGCTGCCTGTGGAAGCGTTATAAGGGCTGCAAGGGAAATCGTTTATGGAAATGTCATATGAGCGGTGTACGGAAGAATGATTGGGAGGAGGATTTGTCATGGAGAGTATCTTAAAGGCGACAGGCCTGAAAAAATATTATGGGAAAGGCGATACGATGGTAAAAGCGTTAGACGGCGTTGATTTGGAGATTGAGCGGGGGGAATTTACCGCGATTATCGGCACTTCGGGAAGCGGGAAATCCACGCTTCTGAATATGCTGGGCGGTCTGGATACCCCGACAGAGGGCAGCGTGAGAATCGGAGGTACAGAGCTGGCGGCGCTTAATCCGGAACAGGCAACGATTTTTCGCCGTAAGCAGATCGGATTTATTTTTCAGAATTATAATCTGGTACCCGTTCTTACGGTGTGGGAGAATATTGTATTTCCGATTTCCCTGGACGGTCAGAAACCGGATAAAAAATTCATTCAGAAGGTTGCAGCGCTGCTGGGGCTGGAAGAGAAGCTTGACAGCCTGCCGAATCATCTGTCCGGCGGGCAGCAGCAGCGGGCGGCGATTGCGAGGGCGCTTGCTTCTAAGCCGTCGATTATATTAGCCGACGAGCCGACAGGGAATTTGGATTCTAAGACCAGCGATGATGTGATTGGGCTGCTGAAAATGACAAGCAGGGAGTTCCATCAGACAATTGTCATGATTACGCATAATCCAGAGATTGCGCAGATGGCGGATCGGATTGTGCGGATTGAGGATGGGAAGATTATGGCGTAGGGCGTATTCATGCCTCTTTACGGCAGACAGGCAATATGCTTGTCTGCCGCTAAATAGTCTTTTACAGCGTTTCATATTCAATTCTAAAATAATCAAGATAAGAATTATATCTGTCCTGCGCTGTCAGGCAGGTATCTGTCAGGAAGCCCTTTTCATTGTTTTATAGGAAATTTCGACCTTTTAGAGCGCAAAGAAAAACGTATGTTTACCGAACGTACGTTAGATAGATATGTCTTTTAGGTATACAAAACAGACGGCCAGGGATTTAGAAGATATAAAAACCTTCCTCTCCATAATAAATGCCGCCGTAGCGGATCATTTTGAAATGCTTTTCCGGGATATGGCGGATAAGACGCTCTATGAACTCCATAACAGGAAGGGGTTCTTCAATATAGGCGTCATCTTCGTGGCGGTTGTAATGGAAGGTGACAAAGTCGCCATCATAGTTGTCAATCCGGGACGTGGCAATAACGGGGCGCCCCAGATAGCGCCCGATATATTTTATGGCAGTGTTGGGGTCACATTTA
>CATJPU010000131.1 GCA_949742505.1 uncultured Lachnospiraceae bacterium
CTTATTGTTCGATTCCTCGCTCAGGCTGGCACCTTCCGAATATCGGGGTTGCCGCGGCTTCTCAGATCCTTTGTATCTCCACCGCTCTGAATAAGAGTAAGTTTGCAGTATTTAATTATTTCCATACTATGAGTATAACTCAAACTAACTAACTTTTAAAGTAAATTTTCGAATATCTTTTTCACTGGATACACGTTCCATTATCGCTCCAAGACTTCTGAGCTTCTCCTCAAATCTCTCATACCCACGCTGAATATATACAATATCATCCACAATTGTAATTCCATCCGCTGCAAGCCCCGCGATACATAAAGCTGCGCCTGCACGTAAATCCGGCGCGCTAATTCTTGCTCCAGAAAACCGTTTCACTCCTTCGATAGTAGCTGAATTACCCTCAACCTTAATATTCGCTCCCATCCTTGCAAGCTCATCCAAATATTTAAAACGATTTTCAAATATACTCTCTGTCACCATACTTGTCCCTCTGCACAGAGCCAGGGTCACTCCGATCTGAGGCTGCATATCTGTTGGAAATCCAGGATAAGGCAGTGTCTTAACATGCGTACTTTTTAAGTTTCCTTTGGAAACTACCCGCACAGCGTCATCAAACTCCTCTACCTCGCAGCCAATCTCAAGAAGCTTAGCAACTGTTGCCTCCAAATGCTTTGGAATTACGTTGCAGACCGTCACATCGCCTCTGGTGGCTGCCGCCGCAAACATAAAAGTCCCTGCTTCAATCTGATCTGGAATTACGGAATATTCTGTCCTATGGAATCTTTGTACTCCACGAATCTTAATCACGTCTGTGCCGGCCCCACGAATATTAGCGCCCATACTGTTCAAAAAGTTCGCAACGTCTACCACGTGTGGTTCCTTGGCAACATTTTCCAGAATAGTCAGCCCTTCGGCCATGGTTGCCGCCATCATGACGTTAATTGTTGCTCCAACACTTACTACGTCAAAATAAATATGCTTTCCGACCAGACGGTCTGCCTCAGCAATAATCTTACCATGTTCAATCTCAACATCCGCTCCCAGGGCACGAAAGCCTTTCAAATGCTGGTCAATCGGGCGGCTTCCGATATTACATCCTCCCGGAAGGGCAACTTCAGCCCGTTTATATTTGCCCAGTAAAGCGCCCAACAGATAATAAGACGCTCGAATCTTCTTCATATATTCGTATTCAATCTTAAAATTGGAAACGCCTTTTCCGTTAATCCTTACGGTATGACGGTCCACACGATGAACACTTGCTCCAATTCCCATAATCGCATCCAGCAATACATTAATATCATTGACATCCGGCAAATTATCAATCAGGACTGTCTCATCAGTCATAATAGCCGCCGAAAGAATAGCCAGCGCCGCATTCTTAGCGCCGCCAATTTCTACTTCCCCAACCAGCGGATTTCCGCCTTTGATAATATATTGTTCCATATCTGCACCTCAATTACCTTTATTTATACTCTCGCCCCTGCATTCAGGCTTTCCTTCAGAATCAGTCTGTGTCGATAACCTGTCGCACATTATAGTATACAATAATCTTTCTTGTTTGTAAAATATTTTTTACAAACCCGTAAAAATTCCGTAACATTTACGCGATAGCAGATGAAGAGCACGCCATCAGGACAGAGCAATCAGCTTTCCTGAAAAATTATTAACGTTTGAACTTCTCTACGACTTCCTCAATCGTATCTTCCAATGTTTTTCCGTCTTCACAGATAACTACATCGGCATATTTTTCAAAAAACACCCGGCGCTCATTATAGAGATCCTGCAAAGTCTGCCCGTTCTGTAAAACGACTCCTCTTTTCTTCGGATCTCCTATCCTTTCACTTATTGTTTGAAAAGAAGTCTGCAAATATACTACCGTTCCTATTTCCTTATAATGCCTCATTGCATGGTCACAATATATTACGCTTCCGCCCGGCGCAATTACCGCATTTTCCGCTTCTACTTCTGAATTAATCTGGTCCTCGATGGCAAGAAACCCATCAATTCCCTTTTCATCAATAATATCTTTTAATAATCTTTTTTCTCTTTTTTGAATCAAAAGATCCGTATCTATAAATTCATATCCAAGCCGCTTTGCCGCCACAACTCCAATCGTACTCTTTCCCGCCGCCGGCATCCCTATAAATATAATGTTATTCATCCGCGCACTCCTCGTCTGTATTTTGCGCGAATAAGTATATCACAAAAGTATGTCTTCTTACAAGTCCGCATAGTCACGATTATAAATTTGAATATCCCGCGCCTTTAAAATATTTCCTTCTGTTTCTTCTATTATCGCAGCGCCTCTTATAAACCTCCTGATAAAGTATCACCTGAATCAAATCCTGAAGCCAGTTCCCATCCTTACTCTTCCTTACGTCTCTCTCCTTCTCTGAAATCACCTGGTCTTTTTCTGCTCTGTTAAGAATCCTTCTTCCCATCAGCGCAAGCTGCAGCCGGTCCGGATATTCATCAAAGATCATACTCCCCTCAAATTCCATGCGGTCGCACTCGTCTTCCACATATGGCAATAGTTTCTTCGCCATATCCGGATACATGCTTTTTATATATTCAAAATCCATTCTCTCTTTTCTTTCGTCGTCAAATACAAGCGGCATCGGATATGTCATATAATACGGTAATTTATTCTCCATCACGCGTCCTCCCAAAAATACCTGTGTCTGAAATTATTATATGCAGAAAAAAAGAACGCGTGATTGCAATTTATAAATTACAGCTCTCGGAATCCAAATCCTTCCGCGATTCCGGCTGCATCCGCTTTGGCCCACTCTATATGCAATTTTCCTGAGGCAGCCGCCCTTCGCATCTCCGGTACCGTATGGAATCCATGCTCAATAATGAAACCGGGCACCCCTGCGTTCGCCGCGCCCCTGAGTACGCCGTAGTAATCGGTTCCCCTGCTGTTCCATCGGCAGCATACCGCGCCGGGATTGTCCAGTCCGTCGTTCCATTCATTCGTCCAGGAAATAATTTCACTGGGTTTGTTTATCTTTTTAAATTTATTTGGCAGACCGATCCCCAGCGCATAATTCGTATCCGCCAAACGTACTCCAATAGCATTTCCTATTGTCAGCGCCCCGGAATCCCGGCAGGCGATTGTGTTCGCAATAATAATCGGTTTCGTTATCTCAACTGGCTGCGAACTGGTTCCGTATCCATTGGCGCCTTCAAGATTCGCATTCGTATGAAGCGAAAGAAATAAATCGCTTCCCTTCGCGAACTCTCCTCTCAGGCTGATATGCCCGCCGTCTAACTCGGCATCTGTATATCCTCCGATACTGACGGTTCCAGTCTCCCGGGTCATATATGCCGTAATTCCATAGGATTTCTTCAGAATATATTTCAGTTCTTTTGCCAGTTCCAGAATAAAATCTCCTTCTGAATAATTAATCCCACCCTCATTTACCGCGTTCTCCCCTGCGAAATGCCCCGGGTCGAGACAGAGCAGAAGATTACTGGCCGAGGCAGGCTGTCCCAGGACAGCTTCATATTTTGCATCATTCGCAGTTTCTATATCTATCCGGTATTCAAACTGCTGCGGCGCATCCGATTCCAACACATCGGTAAACGATAATATCCGGTTATCAATAACTCCATCCGAAGCCAGCGTGCCAAGCGTTATCCACTCGGAATTTCCGTTTTTTCTCTTTTTAACGATATATTCCCGGACATAGGGATTTTTTTGATCCGACCATGTAATCTGAAGCTCATTTCTGGATATTCTGGTAAAATCAATATTGTCTATCTGCACCTGCTCCCGCTCAGGAATCTGCCCGCCCGATTCAACGTAAGAAATCATTCTGGAAATCATCGTTGCACATACCGCGCGGCTGACGTCCCCCTGCGGATTCAAAAGGTCCAGTCTCTTCCCGTCGCCTTTTATAATTCTGGCGCCTACCGCCCACTTCATACCATTCACAGCAAATTCACTGACGTTACCCGCATCCTGATAATCCTCTAAGTTACCCATTCTGGTTGTATCGTAACCCATCTTTTCGGCATAACGATTCAGCATCGTTGCCAATTGTTCGCGGGTAATCCGGTCAGAAGGCCCAAATGTGCCGTCTTCATAACCTTCTATCACCCCTGCGTCATATGCCCACGTAATAGCGGAAGAATAGAACTGGCCGTCCTTCACATCCGGGAAACGGTATTCGTAAGCCGTTTCCGGCGAACCATTCATCCGGTAGATAATCGTTGCCAGCTGGCCTCTTTCCAAATTCTCCGCCGGGGCAAATACTGTATCTGTCATCCCCGTCATAAGCTCTCTTTCAGAAATGTCCGCTACCGTAGAATAGAACCAGTCGCCCCTCTGCACGTCCTGATAATCCGACACGTCTTTTGCACTTACCGTCATGCCTGCCAGAGCTGTTAACGCAAAGCCGCTCACCAACGCAGCAATTTTCCTCAACTTCATCCTGTATACTCCCTTTCGATAATTCATCTTTGAAATATTTCCACCTGCGCCGCCCGGAGCTGCCTGCCGGAAACAGCGTACCCTATTGCGCAAAGCCGGGCATCACTCCATTGAACTAACCGCTAACTTCGGCAAGAATGCGCAGGAATGCCCGGGCGATACAGATAGAAGTATTTTTAAACTACACTTTATACTAACATAACACAGCCTTATTTTCAAAGGATTTCCGGTTCACGTGATTGCCATTTCCTGGTTTCTCATGTATAATAATTTTATATACGATTAAGCAAAGGATTTAATTATTCAGCATTTACAACAGGCGCCCGCAGCCAAAAAGCTGCCGGTCCCAAAGCGAACAGTAAATGTAAAGGAGATTTTTCAATGACAAATACGGTAAATTCAGAAAATAAAGCAACCCCTAAAAAGAATAAAGAGACGGTTATTATCAACCAGTATCAATACACCGACGTCTTAATGCAGGAAGTCGAAGACGCCTGGGCCATGCACACATACCGGAATTATATCTCTCTTATTATTATAACCCTTATCTGTGCTTTTTTTACATGGCGCGAAACCTCCGCTCATAAGACAACCCTTGCAATTTTGTTCGCTATTGTCGGTCTCGGATGCCTTGCCGCTATTGTCGCTTCATTTATCAATATTACTAAGAAGAAAAGCGCTGCTGTCAGGCAATTTCACGATACCTATCATGGCAAGGGCTTTGAGTATGTTATTACCATTGAAGGAAACCGCATCCGCTCCTACAAAGACGGCGCCGCCGGTGTTGACCTTCGCAAGAATGATATCCGCGGAACCTTCGAATCCGAGCGTTTCTTTGTATTTCAGCTTACAGGAGAGCAGCTTCTCCCACTGAAGAAAGGCGCCTTTGTAAAGGGCAGTATTGAATCCTGCCGAAGTTATGTTCCCCAGTTAAAACGGTAATTAATTTCTTACTATATAACAGCAAAACGGCTGTGCCGGATCATGCATCCTTCACAGCCGTGTCTACTTCTATCTCCCATGGAGCTTTCTTTTTTCAATATCCATAATCATATCGACTCTCTTACCATGTTTGCCGCCCATAAATTCCGCGTCCAGCCAGGCGTCCACAATCATCTTCGCCATCTCGATTCCGATTACCCTCGCGCCGAATGCAAGAATATTACTGTTATTATGCTCTCTGGAAAGCTTTGCTGAATACGGCTCACTGCACACAACAGCCCTGACTCCCTCGACCTTATTCGCTGCTATTGAGATACCTACGCCCGTCCCGCAGATTAAAACGCCCAAATCAACATCGCCTCCCGCAACTGCCACGCCGACTTTCTCACCGTATTCCGGGTAGTTACAGCTCTCACTAGTATCTGTTCCAAAATTTACCACTTCATGGCCTTTCTCTTCCAGATACGCCTTAATTTCATTCTTCATATCTACCGCCGCATGGTCGTTTCCAATACCGATTTTCATGATTTGTTATTCCCCTTTCTGAAGAAAATGTTCTATACTACGTCTATAGTATAGCAATTCTCCCCATTTGCGGCAATTACTTCTTTATACCAATGAAAAGATTTCTTTCTGGAACATTACTGTTCATTCCGTTCCGCAGCAAGTGCATAGTACTGTGTGAACAGAAAACTCTGGAATTCACATCACCGCCATGGTTCCCTGCCGTATCACAAGATCCCACAGCCGGCCCTGAAACCGGTAGCTCAACTCCGGAAGACACATATAGTCGCTGGGCTTCATAAGCGAAGTATCCTTCGGCAGCTTCAGCGCGCCGCTCTTATCTAATACCTCGCTTACAAACTGCGAGCAGAAATAATGCCGTTTCCGGTGATAGGGAATATTAAACTGACACAACAGAAGACCAAATATATTATAATGATATTCCTCAGAATTCTCTATAATCCGCTGTACCTCTCTTTTCACCTGAAAATATATCTCCTCATCAACCTGAAGTTCATAGAGCAGACAGGGAATCCTTGAAGCATGCTTCCGGTAATAACCGCAGCTAATTTGTTCCATACAGGGACCTGCCGGAAGAACTGTACGTCCATTCTTCCGCGAAGAACTATACAACTGCTCCAGATTTTCATCGAAAGCGATGGAAACATGCGTATAAGAATCCATCGTTATAAAGTGAATAATCCTAGATAATATTGAATCTGATTTTGTCAAAAGAATATAAATTGTTTTCATGTGTCATTCCTTTTCTCTCCAGCCAAAGATGCCTTTTTATTTCAGTAAATACATTTTACCACATAATTATGCAATTTCCTATCCCTGTCAGCTTAAGAAACATCGAAGCCTCTTAATAATTCCTTAACCAAAATGCCTTTCCGAAAGAAATCCAAAAGAACTTCTTAAGATTTTTTTAACGGTTCTCGCCGCTCTTTTCTGCCAGCCTTAATATGGAAATAACCGGCACGATTAAAACTCCGCAGAAAAAATTACTGATTCCATGGATACAGTCCCAGGGAAGCCCCGCAATAATCCACGCCGCCATTTCCTTAAAATCCATTCCAAACAATAACGCCTGTGCCGGAGCATACAACGTGCCAAATAAGAAACCATGAGCCGCGGAAACCGCCATATATACAAGAGGCCGTATCTTCGCCGGAAGATTCTCCGGAAGAAGCATAACCCAGCCCCAGAGAATCGTCCATACATATAGATACGGAATCCACCAGGCAGAAAATCCGCCAAAAATTCCGCACAATATCACATATATATAGATAGGATATAAAGCTTTTCTACGATAAACTACTGTAAATGCCACAATAAACACGCCGAGCAAATGAATATTCGGCGCCATCTCCATTAGAACCTTCGAAGCGTACATCAGCGCCCCCAACATTCCAAACACAGCAACCTCTCTGGTTGTAAGCTTCATAACTATTTTTCAACCTTAAAGGAATAGGCTTCACCCTCCGCAACAGGCGTCGCATCTACGCCTGTCTGAGCGTATTCTCCATTAATATAAAACGCCCAGTACGTACCGTCCTCATCATAATCGGCGGTAATTCCATTTACCGTTTTCACATAGAGACCGTATTCACCTTCATCACCTTCAATCAGACCAGTCTCCAGTAATGCTTCCCCTACGGTTTCCTTATCCGTATGTATTTCAAATTCCGTCTCCGCGCCTTCCTCATCTGCCACTGTCAGCGAAAAAACAGTATCTCCCGTTCCCAGGACAGAATCTTCTTCCCTGGCCGGCCCCGCATCTTTTACTTCCGTCTCTGTTTGTGATTTTACTTCCTGTTTGCCATTACAACCAAATACAGACAGCGCCATAGCCACAGTAAGCACTGCACAAAGGATGAATGACGATAATTTTTTACTCAATTTCATTTGCATCTTTCTAAATCTCCTTTGATTTTATTTCCTCCAAAACCGGCGCTCGCAGTTAAAATAAGAGGATTCCTTTGCCCGGATATTTCGACTTGACATGAGTATTAACCGGCCTTCTCAGATATCCTCCAATGGCTATTCCCCTTGCTGTGGCTTCGGGTCAGATTAATACTATTTACATGCTGAATAACACTCCTGCATGTATGTCTTACGGCGACGGGCTCGTACAGGACTTTCACCTGTTTCCCCGGACAATACTTCTATATAATAATAGCTGCAGACAATTTCGTCAACTGGTTTATCATGGCATCTATCTCATTTTGCAGGCCAGAACAGGCGGCGTGTGAAATGCAACCTATCTCGTACGCGGAATTTCCAGTTCTTTCTGCCATATTGTATTTGACAAATACCGGAATGTCCCGTCCGCAAATGGCATAACCACAATCTGATGGGTAAATGCGCAATCCGAATCATAATCAGGCCATACCCCATCGACAATTAAGGTCAGTGTTCCGTCTCCGTTTTCCGCATATTCAACAACTTCTCCAAAGGGCGGATGCGCTCTGGGCGTAACTCTTTCATAAAGGTAACTGCCGCTCTTTTCTTCATACCTGTAAGCTTTTTTTATTTGCTCCGCCGTCACTGGCAAATAGGTAGTAAGAATCCTCTCAAATGTTTCCGCCGGTATTCTTCCATTCTCCACCTTGAGGGGTTCTCCTGTATCTATCCGGTACAAATCCTCAAACACTCCTGCCGTCAGAATCTCTTCTGCATTTCCTGCATCCCAATTTTTCACAAGCAAATTATAATTTATATAACTTAATCCGTCCAAGTATTTTTCTGTCAGTTCCCGGCAGGTATCGGACAGCGGCTTCACCCTCCAGCACTGCCGCAGAGACGCATGGGCAATGATAACTTTATATGCATAAATAAAGTATCCCTTCTCCGTCAGCCTTACCTCCGCCACATCGCTGACCGAAGTATCGCTCAGCGCAGGTACTCCCCCTTCCTGCCACCGAACCCCCGCATAGTAGGTCTGCAGCGCCCCATTTCGATAAATAAATGTAATAATCCCCAGCAACCCGTCCCGATTCACCTGAACTACCGTTGCCAACGCATCCCGATGTTCCGAATAAGCTTTGTAAAATTCTTCCAGCGGCTCCGGATTTTCCATATTACAACCCTCTGTAATACTTGTATAGCCCGCCCTCCCAAGAAGCGCGGCGGTTTCCTTCCTCTGTTCTTCCGTAAATTCCTTGATATTTGAACCGTAGGATGGGCCCTCCATAATTTCTATATCCCGGTACACCCCTTTCACCTGCTCGCCCGCTTTCATTGCCAATTCCTGCAGTTCCCGCTTTTCCTTCTCTGTGAACAGACATTCTTCCGCCTGCGGAAGCACCCACAGAGCAGAATCATCCTGTGATTCCATACTGGTCAGCCTGTCTCTATGCCATATCGCCGCCATATTACCATCCCCGGAAGATATCTCTTCCGATATATGATTCGATACATACTGAAATCCTCCCTCCGGTAAAAGCCGTACGGTCACCTCATGGGAAAATGCCTTCGACGTATGCTGTTCCGGATACACTACATTTACCGTCATTGTAACCAATCCGTTACCATTTTCTGCATAGCTTACTACCTCCGGATACGGAATCTCCGGATATTCCAGTTCCCCCATCTCTCTGGTTCGGAATCCATAGCTGTTATCGCCGGAAAAATGGATGGTCTTTCTCTGCAGCTCTTCCCTGTCTATCTGAAAATATGCCGTAATCACATGCTCAAATTCCTCCTCTGGTACATGGACAACTTCTCCTGTCCCAATCCCTTTTTCCGCATAAGGATTCTTCTTCCCGTACACCGGCGGATAAAAAATATCAAACAAATCCTGAAAATCTATGTCTCCAAAATCTGTCTCATCCCAGTCCAGCAGAAACAAATTATTCCGTCCGTATCCTACCGGCCGGATATACTGACGGTTCAGCTTCCTGCATTCTTCATCAAGAGGCTTAATTCGCATCGCCACATATTCCGTCATTCCTTCCAGTTCCATCGCATACTGCTCTTCCGAAAATAATTCTCCCTCAAACATCAGATAGCCCTCGTCCGTATATCGCCAGCCCGCCGCCTCGTACTGGTCATGGCTTCCATGTTCCATACGTCCGTCCTGATATTCATAATAATCTCTGATTACGGATACTTTTCTCTCCTCCGTCCGCATATCATACTTCGCAAATCCATTCGGATATAGAAGCCGAATTACAGTTAACTCTCCTCTTTCTCCCGACTCCTGATGCCGGATAAATTCCTCCGCCTTCCCGGCGTTAACCATATTTATCTGATTATCCCCGTCAATCGCAGTCATGCCATGTTCCTCAAGTCGCCTGATAATCCGTCCCATTATCTCAACGTCTTCTCTATCATCCTCTGTCGCCTGCTCATAAATACTCTGGTACAATTGCGCAATCTTCTCGCCTTCTTCTGTACCGCCCGGATTCTTCCCAGAGTCACTGTCCTCATCCCCCATATGTTCCATATCCTTTGTACCAGCCCCACATCCCGCCGATATTATTAACATCAGGATGATTACGCACAAAATCCCTAATACTTTTCCTGCTTCCTTCATGAAACTCCCCTTTCTCTTACAAGCGTAAGACTATAAATATTTTTACAATATATTACACTCGTAAGAAATAAAAGTCAAGTTTCCTTGCCGCAAACTATACTGCAGCATCGCCTCTATCGCTGACTAATCGGTACCCGATTCTTTCTACTCTTGCAGCCAAATCCCCCCAGCACTCGGCAGCCTCTTCCCCTGTGCAAATCTTATTGTCATATAATTCATATTGCCTGCGGTTCTTAAGGGGCGACAGGTTCGGCATCACTACATTTGCCCCTGCCGCCAGTCCCTTTTCCCTTCCGCAAGTGTCCAGAGTTCCTAGGGCAGTTGTGGCCGGAAGCAGTACCTTCGGCAAAAGAATCCGAATGATGGATATCAACAACTCTGTTCTTTCCACACTTCCTGCCGGTTCTGCTGCATACCGGGTATCATGGTGAGGAATAAACGGGCCGATTCCCACCATCTGTGGATTCAATTCTTTCAAAAATACCAGATCCGCAGCCAAATCCTCCATTCGCTGTCCTGGAGAGCCTACCATGAATCCTGCTCCCACCTGATATCCCAGCTCCTTCAGATGATATAAACACTGCCTGCGCCAGATATAACTCATCTCTTTTGGATGAAGGCTGCTATATAATTCCTCATTCGCCGTCTCATGGCGGAGAAGATATCTGTCAGCCCCTGCTTCCTTCAGCATTTTGTAACTCTCATAAGAACGCTCGCCAATGGACAGGGTAATCGCACAATCCGGATACCCGGCGCGAATTGCATGAACGATATCTGCCATCCGCTCATCGGTAAAATACAAATCCTCTCCGCCCTGAAGCACAAAAGTGCGAAAGCCCAGCACATACCCATTCTCACAGCAGTCAAGAATTTCTTCCTTCGTCAAACGATATCGCTTCACATTTCGATTTCCTCTTCTGATGCCGCAATAATAACAGTCATTCTTACAATAATTGGTAAATTCTATCAGCCCCCGGGTAAATACGTCCACGCCGTAATGCTCTCTGCGAATCTTTACCGCCTCTTCCCTCAACTGCTGCCGGATGCTTCCATCTTCTTCCGCAAGACGAATCAGTTCCACAAATTCTTCTTTATTTAAATTGTGATTCATAATAAATTTTTCTATCATATTCATGTCTTTATCTCACCCTGTGTAATGTGTATTTATTTCTATATTATTCTATTTCCAATCATACTAAGTCTGGCATCGAATAATATCAGCCGCCGCTATCAACAATCTCCTAATAAATTATACCCCGACCTGCGAACGATGACAATAAAAAACTGCTGCGTCACAGATTCTCCCCGATACGAATCTGTGACGCAGCAGCCTTTTATCCTATTAAATTATCTCAAAAGTCCGCCTTTATATAGAGTTCCTTTTCTTTAATCCGCTCAACAACTTCTGTCTGCCAGTCAGCTTTTTCAACCTCTTCCACAGATACAGAAAAATACTTTGGCTCCATCTGCATCTCTTCTACCAGACAGTCTCTCACTTTCTCCGCAATCTTCTTCTTTGTCTCATCCGTTCTTCCCGGGTACATTTTCACACTAATATGCGGCATCGTATTTCCCTCCTTAATCCCATTCTGTTCCAACGCCGGCAGCAACTGCTTTATCATAAATTACCTTCGCAGTTACCAAATCCTGCGTGGCAACTCCAACCGTTTCATAAACAATAATCTCATCATCATTTTCCCGTCCCACAAGTTTACCATTGATGACATCTCCCAAATCTCCAGTGAAGTCTTTCTCGGTTATGATACCCTGCTCCAGCGGAATCAGGATATCACCAGACTCTGAAAGCACCGCCGACTGAGAATCAAAGTAAATCTTTGACGCTCTCGGCAAAATCGCCGGGTCCATCTCCTGCATATGATGCTGGTATGCGCCCACACAACTAATTGCAGCGCCCTTTTTCACTTTAGTGCCGTCAAACACTGGTTTCAAAGATGGTGTGACCGTAATCAGCAGGTCTGCGTTATCAATTGCCTCATCCGAAGCTCTTGCCGGCCGGATTTTTGCACCATAACCCTTCAGTTCTTCCTGCATCTTCTCTGCAAAGGCAGCGGTACGCTCGTAATTTATATCAAACACACGCACTTCTTCAAGCCTTCTCGCTACAAGCATAGCCTCAAGCTGAGTTGCCGCCTGTCCTCCGGTTCCAATCAGCGCTCCTATCCGGCAGTCCTTTTTCGCTAGAACATCAAACGCCGCCCCTGATGAAGCCCCAGTCCGAAGCTGAGTCACATATGTTCCGTCAAGCACTGACTGTACCACTCCGGTCTTTCCATCAATCAGAAGAACCTGTGCCGGAGAAGATGGAATTCCATTGTCAATATTATGTGGAAAAATGTTGATAATCTTCAAAGAAGCGGTGTCCATTTCCTCCACATATGCAGGCATAAACAAAAAACAGCCTTCGTATTTCGGCGCCTGTATATTCGTGCGGAGAGGCGCCTCGCATTTCCCTTCCACAACAAATTGAAATGCCTTTTTATCTGCCGCAATCGCATCCTTCATGCTAAATACTTGTTTGATATCCTCCCTTGATAATAATAACATCTTCACAACCTCCTAATTTGCTTTCTTTGATTTTTTAATTGAGAAAATAAAGCTTATGGACATATAAATCAATACTCCTGCAACGATAAGTGTCAATGCATATACCGGCATACTCTTCACAATTGCATAAGCAATCCATACTCCAATCAGCCCCGTCGGAATTGCAATTAATGCCGCATTGCGGTTATAGCGCCCCGCTTTAATAAATTCTACGGAATTTACCGGCATCAAAAATGCGCAGGAGCCCATCATAATTGGGAATGCCACTGTCAAATTCATTCCAAGCAGCGCACACAGAGCCATACAAGGCGCATATAATCCCACGCCGCAGCACATCAGCGCTCCTAAGATAAAGTTAATCACAATACCGATAACCAGTTTTCCCCCTGTAAGCCCTACCGCATCTCCCATCATACCAAATGGTCCAAATGCATTCACCTTCATAACAAGCACAACCGCTACAATTGGAAGCGTAATAGCTAGGACAGCCCGAATCTTGTTAACAGGAAGTTTTGTTACAATCCGTGCTCCCACCCAGGAGCCAATCATAGAAGCAATAATCATTGTAATCAGCGTAACCGGCTCCACATCAATCAACCCCAAAAATAGTAGAAACTCAAACGCAAACGGTATTGCAAAAATTACATTCCCATTTCCGGGAAGCTCTTCATCCGGACTTAATTTAGAAAATTTAAAAAACATCATCTGTGTTGCATTACTTCCAACTCCAAGCGTATCCAAAAAATTCAATCCCGCGCCCATGATTCCATATGCAATAAAATGCCCTACAGATTCCCCTTTATCCCGGTTCTTTAATATATCCCTGTATGTATATACTGTCAAAAATATAATAAACCCTATTGTTATAATCCTAAAAGCTAATACCACCTTATTTTCCTCTTTTCCTCTTATTTATTTCTATACTTTGCGTCAAGACTCCACGGCTGCATCGCGCCTCCTTGTTCTGCCGGCCGGCACATCTGCGCATAAATATTCAGTACGCCTTTCTGCTGTTTTAACGGTGGACATACCCACTTTTCTCTTCTTCGCTCAAGCTCTGCATCGGATACCAGAAGATTCACAAAGCCATTCGTGATATCCATCTCGATGATATCGCCATTTTCAATCAGCGCAATCACGCCTCCGTCATAAGCTTCCGGGGATACATGCCCAACAATAGCCCCATAATTAAATCCGGAGAATCTGGCATCTGTGATAAGTCCGACGCTTTTATCCAGTCCAAGACCAATCAGCGCATCAATACTGAGCATAAGTTCCTTCATTCCCGGCGCTCCCTTACACCCTTCATAACGGATAACGATGATATCTCCAGGAACAATCTCTCCCGCCATAATTGCCTCATAAGCCGGCTGATCGCCCTCAAATACCTTCGCGGCTCCTTTGATATATTTTACTTCTTCAAATACTGCCGTCGGGCGGACAATTGCTCCTGCCGGAGAAATATTCCCCCTGAGAATCTTAAGTCCCGGTTCCTTTGAAACCGGATTTTCCAGTGAATGAATCACCTTATTTTCCTTTGCAGTAACATTCTCCAGAATGTCTTTCCAAGTATTCCCATACATAGTTGGCGCGTCTGTATGGAGTTTACTCTCCAGCATTTTCATCACATTCTTTACCCCGCCTGCATAATGGAAATCGACAACCGTATATGGGCCGCTTGGAATCACTGCGTTGATACAGTAAATCTCTTTCGCATATTTCTCAAAATCCGCAAGAGTTAATTCAATTCCAAGTTCATATGCATAAGCCAGAATGTGAAGAACTGCATTCGTCGAACCGGCAACCGCCATATCAAACATAATTGCATTTTCCAGAATTTCTTTCGTAATAAGTTCTTTTGGCGTTCTTCCTGACTTTGCAAGCTCTACCATATATTTTCCGGCTGTACGCGCTGCGCGCAGTCTTGCATTATCCGATGCCGGAATTGTTGACGTGCCTGGCATAACCAGATTCAACACCTCGCCAAGCATCTGCATTGTATTTGCTGTTCCCATAGACGGACATGCACCAAATGACGGACACACACTGTCCTCCATCTCCATCAGTTCCTCTTCGGAAGCGCCTGAGAACCTGGCTGCATCCAGATCCGCTTCTACTACCGTATTACCACAATAGTTTCCTGCCTGCATCGAACCGCCCGTAACCACCATTGCCGGAATCTCCAGACGACATGCCGCCAGATAACAGCCTGCAATAATTAAATCACAGCTTGCCACACAACAAATGGCGTCAAAGTTATGTACCCGTGAAACAAACTCAATAGACATTGCTACAATATCCCGTCCCACCTGCTCATACTTCATCTCATCCGCACCGTTTGCAACATTGCCGCAAGTAGCAGGAATACCAAATTCCACCGGGATTCCGCCAGCTGCCCATATTCCTTCTTTCACAGCCTCCGTCACCTGTCTCAAATGCGCTGTTCCCGGCGATCCTGCCATATACGAATTTGGTACTCCAATATGCGGCTTCTTCCGAATATCTTCGTCAGAATATCCGGCTGCTTTCATCATAACTCTCCTATGCGCCGCCTCGGCTCCATTCCAATATTCTTTTCCCATTATCCAATCTCCTTCCCGCCATCTTTTTATTTTCTCTTTTATTTCGCTATAGCGTACTAATTCTGTCTCTATTATAAAACAACCGGTTCCATCTTCAAGAAAGCAAACTTTAGGCTCTGTTCAAAATTTCTTAATACATCCTCCGCATACTCATTTTGTTAAGTTATTTAAATATTTCTTTATACCTTGCATAAAAATTCTTTTTGCTAAATCGCCATAAATATAAGCGTTCTTAAAGTTAATCATGTTATAATTCTATCAAACTTGAGAAATCATTTATTTTGCTGAACCAAAAAAGGAGCCCGCATATGTCAAAGTATGAAATTATTCTCGATGTTTATCGTACCTGCAGTTTCTCCATCACTGCGGAAAAATTTAACTACACTCAGTCTGCGATAAGTCAGATTGTTAGAAATTATGAGAAAAAGATTGGTCTGCCTTTGTTTAAAAGGACACATAATACAATTGAGCCGCTTCCAAACACAAAACATATCATCCAGGAATTACAGAAAATCTGTGATGCTGAGCAGCAAATCATCAGCATTTCTAATCAGCTTAATAATCTGGAATCAGGCTTTATCCGAATCGGGACCATTCAAAGCATCGCCTATCACTGGCTGCCGGATATCCTGAAAGACTTCTCTCTTCAGTATCCCAATATCCAGTTTGAAATATATGTATATGGATTCCGTGAGTTGAATACTCTGACAAAGAATAATAAATTAGATTTGTGCTTTACTTCTGAATATGCCGCCCCGCACTTAGAATTTTCTCCCTTAGGTTCAGACGAACTGCTTTTGGCAACGCCCCGCGGCCATAAGCTGTCAGAGAAATTGTCTGTGCCCTTTTCAAATATTGCAGATATAAATTATATTTCCACTTCGGATAAGCTGGAATTTGAAACCGGACAACTATTTAAATTTTACAATATCAAGCCAAACGTTAAATATGAATTAAATGAAGATTTCGCCGCTCTTAAAATGGTAGAAGCAGGATTTGGAATTACAATCCTTTCCAAACTACTCCTGACAGATGCTCCCTTCGATATATGCATCCGTCCATTTACAGAACACTTCACCAGAACCCTTGGCGTAGGCTGTCCCAAAATAGAGAACCTAAGTCCGGCGGCAACTGTTTTTTTATCTTATGCACAAAAATGGTATCATTCAAATGCACAAAGCAAAGGGAAATAACAGATACCATCACTTCCCTTTGCTTTGACACATATGGTATACCCTCCGGGCACACCGTAATGTATGCCCTTTGGGCAGGCAGGCTTCGTCCGACAAGGTATAGCCACACATACGCTTCTCTACAGCCATTCTAAAGGGCCAGGTCTTTCACAACCTCCCCTGCAAGTATCAGCCCCGCCGCCGCCGGAACAAATGCATTGCTTCCTGGCGGACGGCTGTTGCTAACCGGCTGCTCCTTTGAATACACCACCTTCAAACTCTCAACTCCGCGTTTCTTAAGCTCCCGGCGCATTACCCTGGCCAAAGGACACACCGACGTCTGGTAAATATCTGCCACCTCAAATGCCGAAGCTTCCACCTTATTCCCTGCTCCCATGGAGCTAATCACCGGCGCTCCCGTCTGCTTTGCCTGCATAATGAGCGCAAGCTTCCCAGTTACCGTATCAATGGCGTCCACCACGTAATCATATACACTGAAATCAAATTCTCCTTCTGTATCCGGCATATAAAAGGTCCGGCAGGTATACACCTCTGCTTCCGGATTAATATCCAGAATCCGTTCCTTCGCCACATCTACCTTATACCTGCCAATGGTGCTCACTGTCGCAATAATCTGTCTATTCAGATTACTCACACTAACCCTGTCATGATCAACTAAATAAAAACGGCCTATACCGCTTCTTGCCAGCGCTTCAACTACATACCCGCCTACGCCGCCGATACCAAACACCGCAACCGCTGCGTTCTGAAGCCGTTTTACTCCATCTCTGCCCAATAATAATTCTGTTCTGGAAAATGGCTGTTCCATCTCTTCCATCCTCTCTCTATCAAATTAATCAACGCCGTCTCATTCATACTATCACTAAAATCTTTTCATTTAAACAGTTTATATCTTTACTTTAGGTTTTCGCAAGAACTTCTTAAGAAATTTTCTTTTTCTTTTAGAGAAAGAACATATTTCTGTCATATTTGTCCATTATAATAAGTGTCAGATAGTTGAAAGACAGACAACTATCCCCCCTCATTAAGTTGACGCACTGTGAATAAGACCTTTGCAGTGCCACACTTTACTC